>JAFQWR010000069.1 GCA_017407365.1 Clostridia bacterium | reverse complement strand
TCGGTATTTTGCAGGCGGTGGAGGCGCTTTCCGCTCCGCACGTTGCGCACATCTACACCGAGGAGGGCGCATATACCGCTTACGAAAACGAGTATACTGCCCACTACCGCAAAATCACCAGAACAGAGGTGCAGGCAATCGGTCGGCCTCTGAAGGATTTCGTTGCAGAAAAGCAATGCGCCGTGCAGAAGATTCTGGTGTTCATCGACCCGAAGGAAACGGAAGAGGTGGATGGCGCACTAAAACCTGCATTGACGCAAAACGGGGCAGAGGGCTTCACCAGCGAGCCGTTTTTCTATGAGATTATCTCCAATCAGGCAGGTAAGGGCAGAGGCCTTCTCTATCTTGCAGAGCGCTTCTCCGTTCCTCTTTCTCAGACAGCCGCCGTGGGTGACGGGCAAAACGATGTTTCGATGCTTCTGGCAACGCCCAATTCCTTTGCCGTGCAGAATGCAAACCCCAAGCTGAAGGCGGTGGCAAAAACCGTATTGCCCAAAACCAATATAGAAAACGCTGTCAGCTATCTGATTGAAAACTACTGTATGGGAGAATGATATGGAAGAATCCGTAATTGAGCAAACCATTGCCGTAAAGCGCTTTGCAGAGGAGCTTGGTCTCAGGCTGGTTTACAGCGGCTGTGAGGAGCTGCGCTTAGATACCGTTAACGTATCCCGTCCCGGGCTTGCGCTTGCAGGCTTTACCGATTATTTCGGCGAAAATCGCATTCAGGTGCTCGGCAATGCAGAGATGGAGTATTTGCTCGCAGAAAGCAGTGAGGGCAGAAAAAAAGCTCTTTCCCGTCTTTGTGAGGGGCATCAGATTCCCTGCGTGATCGTGTGTCATAACAGAGATGTTTTCCCCGAGCTGGTGCAGACGGTAGAGCGCTTCCGCTTGCCGCTGTTTGTAACCGATCGCTCCACCACCTCGCTGATCAACCTGCTGGTTATGTACCTCAACAAGCTTCTTGCTCCCTCGCTCACCATGCACGCAGGGCTGATGGACGTTTACGGTATGGGTATTCTGATCATCGGTAAGTCAGGCATCGGCAAAAGCGAAACGGCGTTGGAGCTGATCAAGCGCGGGCACCGTCTGATAGCGGACGATTCCGTGGTTGTAAAGCGTATTGATGACGAGCTGATCGGCACCTGCCCCGAGATCATCCGCTATTTTATGGAGCTTCGCGGCATTGGTATCATCGACGTGCGTGCGCTCTACGGTATCGGCTCCGTGTTGCAGGAAAAGAGTGTCGATCTTGTGGTTGAGCTGGAGGATTGGAACGAGCAGAAGCAGTACGACCGACTCGGAGATGAGCCGATGTATACCGATATTCTCGGTGTAAGGGTACCCAAATTCACCGTTCCCGTTAAGCCCGGCAGAAACCTTTCCATTATTATGGAGGTTGCCGCACGCAACGCAAGACTGAAAGCGTTTGGCTACGACGCCGCAAAGGAAATCATTGCGCGCTCGTACAGAGGGGATAAGGAGGAGTAAGCTCCAAGAAAGCCTGCTTTTTACAGTAAGCTGTGATAATAAAGCATCGCACAGGTCGGCGGTGCTTTTTTTGTTGTAAGCCAATTCTGCCCCATGCGCTTTATAGAAGCAAGCCAAGCGGAAAAAAATTTGGCGCACCCGTAAAAAAATGTGTATAAACGATTGACAAATTTCTCAAAAAAGGGTATAATATTTCACAGTTGTGGCTCGGTAGTTCAGTTGGTTAGAACGCCAGCCTGTCACGCTGGAGGTCGAGGGTTCGAGCCCCTTCCGAGTCGCCACACGGAAGCACTGCTTTTTGCGGTGCTTTTTTTGTTGGATAAAAGGCTCTTTTCAGTAAGAAAAAGGATTCCGGTAGATTATGTACGGCTTGCTATTGGTAATTATATACGTCAGCTTCGTCAGCCTGGGGCTTCCCGATTCTCTTTTGGGGTCGTCCTGGCCGGTGGTGCAGGAGGAGCTTTCTCTGCCGTTTTCGGCGGCGGGAGTGATTGCTATGGTGATTTCTCTCTGTACCGTTGCTTCCAGCCTTTCCAGCGACTTCTTAATCCGCAGAATCGGTACGGGTAAAATCGTGGCAATCAGCACACTGCTGACGGCAATCGGGCTGGTGGGCTTTGCGTTCAGCAGTCGGCTGTGGCACTTCTTCGTATGGGCGCTTCCCTACGGCTTGGGTGCAGGAAGCATCGACGCCGTGCTGAATAATTACGTTGCACTGCACTACAAAAGCCAGCATATGAGCTGGTTGCACTGTATGTGGGGCTTGGGCGCATCTTTAAGTCCGTATATTATGAGCTTTTCGCTTATGCGGCTCAGCGAATGGCGGTGGGGCTACGGCATCGTTGCTATTTTGCAGGGCGTGCTTGCCATTCTGCTGTTTTGTTGCCTGCCCATCTGGAAAAAGGGCGCAACTGCAGAGGAAGGAGCAAAGGAAGAGGCGGCAGGCGCAAGCCTTTCGCTTAAAAGCGTGCTTGCCATTCCCGGGGTGAAATCGTGGTTTCTGGCATTTTTTGCCTACTGTGCGTTAGAGATTACCGCTTGCCTTTGGGCGAGCAGTTATCTGGTAGAGGTCAGAGGGCTTTCTGCGGAGGTTGCCTCGGGGCTTGCCAGCTTATGCTACATCGGTATTACGGTGGGCAGACTGATCAATGGCTTTCTCTCTATGAAGCTTGGAGATAAAACGCTCATCCGTATGGGTGCAGGCATTCTGTCGGTGGGGATATTACTTGTCATTCTTCCGCTACCCACGCCGTTTGCGCTTGCGGGGCTGCTTGTCATCGGTCTTGGCTGTGCGCCCGTATATCCGTGTGTCATTCACGCAACCCCCATTTTGTTCGGAAGAGAGCGCTCGCAGTCCATCATCGGGGTACAGCTTTCGTGCGCATACCTCGGTTTCAGCTTTATGCCGCCGCTGTTTGGGGTGATTGCAGAGCATCTGGGTGTGGGCGTGTTCCCCTGGTATCTCTTTGTGCTGCTTGCGCTGATGGTTATAACGCACGAGGCGGTGCAGGCAAGATTCCGTAAATAAGCGGCGTAACGAAGCTTTTGGTCGGGGCGTCGGTGCTGTGATGTGTGGCAGTTGCTTCGTTTGTCTTGCTTTTTGCCCTGTGTTTGCCGCAATCGGGCAAATCATATGTAAAAATATTTGCTTTTTTGCAGGGAATATGATATAATACGCTTAACTTTATAAAGGCAATGACGGAAAGAGACTGCATAAGGCACCTTCATCAAAAGAGAGTGCGCCCAAGGCTGAAAGGCGCGCGCGGGGGAGGCGTTGCGCAGGTATTCCCTCCCGAGCCGCAGAGGTCAAAGGCAACGAGTAATTTCTGCCGCATCGCCTGGCGTAACGAGGCAAACAAGGTCGTATGAATTTTTTGTGCGACGAATTAGGTGGTACCGCGATACTATTTCGCCCTATGCGTTAGCATGGGGCTTTTTTATTTTTGGCGGAGCAGGCACGCTCTGCCCAATCATAAAAGCAGGAGGAAATATGCTACAACAAAAAATCGAAGCACTCAAGGCGTCCTTTCAGCAAAGCTTAACCGAGGCACGTCTTGCAGAGGGCGCAAAAAAAGCAGAGGCATTGGCTCAGCTCAAAAGTGCGTTTTTGGGAAAAAACGGCGGTTTTACCGAGCTGATGAAGTCGATGAAAGACGTTCCTGCGGCAGAAAAGCCTGCGGCAGGAAAGCTGCTTAACACAGTTAAGCAAGAGCTCGAGGCGGCGTTAAAGGCCGAGGAAGAGGCATTTGCGGCCGCCAAACGCGCAGAGGCGCTCGCAAAGGATAAAATCGATATTACCTTGCCCGCCAAAAAGCCTGCATTGGGATCGTTGCATCCCCTGACGCTTGTGCGTGAAAAAATACTGCAGGCGTTTCTGGGGCTTGGCTTTGAGGTGTACGACGGCCCTGAGATTGAAACGGAATATCACAGCTTTGAGGCTCTGAACATTCCCGCCGATCACCCTGCAAGAGATATGCAGGATACCTTTTATATGGCAGACGGCATCGTGCTTCGTCCGCATACCTCGCCTGCGCAGATCCGCGCAATGCAGCAAAAGGGTGTGCCCATCCGCATTCTTTGCCCGGGCAGAGTGTTCCGTGCAGACGACGACGCAACCCACTCGCCCATGTTCCATCAGATTGAGGGGCTTGCGGTAGAAAAAAATCTTTCTCTTGCCGACCTGAAGGGTATTTTGGAGGTATTTGCAAAAACGGTATTCACGCCCGACACAAAGGTGCGCTTCCGTCCCTCGTTCTTCCCCTTTACCGAGCCCAGCGTAGAGGTAGACGTATCCTGCTCGATGTGCGGCGGCAAGGGTTGCAGGCTGTGCAAGGGCACGGGCTGGATCGAAATTCTCGGTGCAGGCATTGTCAACCGTCACGTTTTGGAAAACTGCGGCGTAGATCCCGATCAGTATCGCGGCTTTGCGTTCGGTCTTGGCGTGGAGCGTATCACGATGATCAAATACGGCTTACCCGATATGCGTTTGCTGTTTGAAAACGACGTTCGCTTCTTAGAGCAATTCCGTTAAGGAGGTAAGAAAGAGATGAAAGTACCTTTTACATGGTTAAAGGATTACGTAGATATAGATATCACCCCCGAAGCGCTTTCTGAAAGGCTGTTTTCGTGTGGGTTCGAGGTGGAGGAGCTGATTTATCTCGGCGGCGAGGCGGATCGCATCGTTACCGCTAAAATTCTCTCCATCGAAAAGCATCCCGATGCAGACAAGCTGCAGGTTACGCAGATTGATGCGGGCAGCTACGGCAAATTTCAGATTGTCACCGCGGCGCACAACATTGCAGTGGGTGACACGGTTCCCGTTGCATTGGATAATTCCACCGTCTACGGCGGCGGGAAAATCAAAACGGGCAAGCTTCGCGGCGTGGTCAGCGAGGGTATGATGTGCTCGGGCGAGGAGCTTGGCATCACAGAGGCAGATTTCCCCGGTGCGGGCGTAAACGGCATTCTCATTCTTCCTGAGGACACGCCTCTTGGTGAGGATATCAAAAAAATCGTGGGTACCGATGAATACGTGCTGGATATCGGTGTTACGGCAAACCGTCCCGACTGCCAGAGCGTGATCGGCATCGCCCGTGAGGTTGCCGCTGTTTTGGGTAAGCCCTTCAAGGCTCCTGCCACCGACTACACCGTTTCGGCAGAGGGCAGCCCCTTGAGCGTTTCGGTAGAGGCAAGCGACCTTTGCCCCCGCTATATGGCGCGCGGTGTGATTGTAAATGAAATTGCGCCCTCTCCGGCGTTTATCCAAAAGCGTCTGCGTCTTTGCGGCTTACGTCCCATCAGCAATATCGTGGATATCACCAATTTCGTTCTGCTCGAAATGGGTCAGCCCATGCACGCCTTCGACCGTGCTACCTTAGAGGGTGGAAAAATCCTCGTGCGCCGTGCGGAAAAGGGCGAAAAGCTGGTCACGCTGGACGAAAAGGAAAATGAGCTGACCGAGGATATGTTGGTAATCTGCGATGCCGAAAAGCCCGTTGCACTTGCAGGCATTATGGGCGGTCTGCATTCGGGTATTTCCGATTCGGTCACCGAAATTGTATTTGAAAGCGCAAAATTCAAGCGCGACTGCGTGCGTAAAACGAGTAAGGCGTTGGGGCTTCGCTCCGATTCCTCCGCACGCTTTGAAAAGGGCATGGATGCAGGTAATCCCGAGCTCGGCTTAAGCCGTGCGCTCCATCTGGTGGAGTCGCTCGGTATGGGTAAGGTCACTGCCTCCTGTGCGGACGTATGCAGTGAGGCATACGGCGCTCGCACGCTTACCGTGCGCAAGGCAGATATCGACGGCATTCTCGGTCTTGACATTCCCACTGAGGATTGCCTGCGCATTTTAACCTCCCTGCAGATGCCCACCGAGGAAAAGGATGGGGTACTGACGGTTACCGTGCCCGCCTACCGTGAGGATATCGAGGGTACGCCCGATATTGCAGAGGAGTTGATCCGTATGTACGGCTACGATCACCTTGAAAGCACGCTGTTTGCCTGTGCAGACGTGGTCGCAGGCGGAAAAACACAGGAGCAGCTGTATACCGACCGCATCAAGAGTGCGCTTTCGTATGCAGGGCTTCGTGAAATTGTAACCTATGCCTTTGTTTCGCCTGCCATGATTGCCGCAATCAATCTTGCAGGAGAGGAAAAATACGCAAATGCTGTGCCCATCGTAAACCCGTTGAGCGAGGATATTTCGGTGATGCGCACCTCTATGGCGCCCGGAATGCTGCAAACGGTTGCCCTCAATTTAAGCCGTAAAAACGAAACGGTACGCGTGTTTGAAATCGGCAGAACGTTTATTCCCAAGGCTCTCCCCTTAACCGAGCTTCCCACCGAAAACGAAACGGTTGCAATGGCAGTTACGGGCGAGGGGGAGGATTTCTTCACCTTAAAGGGTGTGCTGGAATATATGTTTGAGGATTTCGGTGTTTCTGCACAGTATCAGGTGGGAGGCGAGGCATTCCTGCATCCCAACAAGAGTGCGGAAATTTTCGTGGGCAAGGTAAAGGTTGGTGTCCTCGGTGAAATTCATCCCGATACCGCACGCGCTATGGACATCAAAAAGCGTGTATACTACGCTGAGCTGTATCTGAAGGAGCTTCTGCCCCTGCTGTTGCCCAAAACGCCCTATCGCAACATTCCCAAATTCCCTGCCATTGCACGTGATCTTGCGCTTGTTGCAGATAAAGAGGTTACCAACGGCAGTATTCTGGCTGTGCTGAAAAAGAAGGGCGGCGCCTTTTTAGAGGATGTGCGCCTGTTCGACCTGTACGAGGGAGATAAGCTTCCCGAGGGCAAGAAGAGCCTGGCG
>JAFQWR010000068.1 GCA_017407365.1 Clostridia bacterium | reverse complement strand
TGGAAGTTAACCGCATAACCGGAAACACGAATCGTGATATTGGGATACAGCTCGGGATTTTCCATTGCCGCCACAAGCTTTTCACGGTCTAAAACGTTAACGTTGAGATGATGCGCTCCCTGACCGAAATAGCCATCGAGCATGGAAACAAGGTTAATTACACGCTCCTCCTTGCTTTCGCCCAAAGCGGAAGGCAGAATGGAGAAGGTGTTGGAAATACCGTCTCTGCAAGAAGAGAAGGGCATTTTTGATACAGAATTCAAGGATGCAAGCGCACCGCAGCAATCTCTTCCGTGCATGGGATTTGCACCGGGAGCAAAGGGCTCGCCTGCTGCTCTGCCGTCGGGCGTACAGCCCGTTTTTTTACCGTATACCACGTTAGAGGTGATGGTAAGAACGGAAAGCGTATGAATTGCATCACGGTAGGTGGGTGTTTTTTTAAGCTCCTCGTTGAAATCGACCAAAAGCATTTTAGCGATATCGTCCACTCGGTCATCATCGTTGCCGTATTTGGGGAAATCACCCTCGGTAGTAAAGCTTTCAATCAATCCGCTCTCACCAAGATTTGCTGTAACAGAAGCGTATTTGATGGCAGAAAGCGAATCTGCAACAACAGAAAGACCTGCAACACCGCACGCCATAAAGCGCGTTACCTCGCTGTCGTGAAGCGCCATCTGAATTTTTTCGTATGCATATTTATCGTGCATACAATGAATGACATTAAGCGTGTTGATATACAACCTGCAAAGCCAGGTGCGATATTTTTCAAACGCCTCCATGACCTCATCGTAATTCAACTTACCCGAAAACACCTTGCCCTCGGGAGCAATCTGCACACCGCTTTTTTCGTCTTTACCGCCGTTTAATGCAAGCAGAAGAAGCTTAGCCATATTACAGCGTGCGCCAAAGAATTGCATCTGCTTACCGACCTTCATAGCGGAAACACAGCAAGCAATGCAGTAATCGTCACCGTAGATAGGACGCATCACGTCATCGTTTTCGTACTGAATGGAATCGGTGTCAATGGAAACCTGCGCACAAAAGGCCTTGAAGCCCTCGGGCAAGGATTCCGACCAAAGCACGGTTAGATTGGGCTCGGGTGCAGGCGAAAGATTATACAGCGTTTGCAGCATACGGAAGGAGGTTTTGGTAACAAGCGTTCTTCCGTCCTCACACATACCGCCGATGGATTCCGTTGTCCAGGTGGGATCTCCGCCAAACAGCTCGTTATACTCAGGAGTACGGAGCTGACGGCCCAGACGAAGCTTAATAACAAAATCGTCAATCAGCTCTTGTGCCTGCTCCTCGGTGAGAATGCCTGCCTTCATATCTCTTTCGATGTAGATATCCAGGAAGGAGCTGACTCTGCCCAAGCTCATTGCGGCACCGTTTTGCTCCTTAATAGCGGCAAGATAACCAAAATAAACCGCCTGAACTGCCTCTTTTGCATTGGATGCGGGCTTGGAAATATCGTGGCCATACATCTCAGCCATCTTTTTTAAGGCTTCTAAAAATTCAATCTGCTTATAGAGCTCCTCAATCAGACGGATATTATCGGCGGTCATATCACGCTTACCGAGCTCAGCTTTATCCTTCAGCTTTTCCTCGATAAGCATATCCACGCCGTAAAGAGCAACTCTGCGGTAGTCACCTACGATACGGCCTCTGCCGTATGCATCGGGCAGACCCGTTATAATACCCGCTCTGCGTGCGGCACGCATTTCTTCGGTATAAACATGGAATACTCCGTCGTTATGCGTTGTTTTATAGCGGAATTCCTCTTCTATCGTTTTTGAAAGCTTATAGCCGTACGCCTCACAGGCACTGCGCGCCATACGGATACCGCCAAAGGGGTTTACACCGCGTTTTAAGGGCTTATCCGTTTGTAAGCCTACGATAATTTCCAATCCTTTATTGATGTAACCGGGATTGTAGGAAAGCAGAGAGGATACCTTTTCGGTGTCGATATCCAGCACACCGCCAAAATCCTTTTCTAATTTGAGTAAAGCATTTACATCTTCCATCAGCATCTGGGTGCGCTTGGTAGCACCAACCAAAAAGCTGCTGTCACCCTCGTAAGGGGTGACGTTACGCACGATAAAATCCCTGACATTGATTTCGCTTTCGTAAGCACCCTCACAAAAGCCCTGCCATTGTTCTCTTTGCATAATGATACCTCCTTCGTTTTTGTAACGCCCTGTCAGTAATAAAAAAACCTGAGCAGAACGTATCTCTGCCCAGGTGGTCGGCGAATTAACTCTTTCGTTCCCTACAGTAAGCTCTGTGATTCCACCAGTAGCGAAAGAGAAAGTTGCTTAATCAATAAGCCTTTTTACGATTACAGTATACAATATACTACACTTTTTGTCAACTGTAAAAACGCTCTTTTCTAAATTTTTATAGCTGCTGACAGTTTCGATTATATGTATGACAAGCAGAAAATATGCAAAAAAGGCATTGCACCCAAAATGAAATCGAATGCAATGCCATTGATACTTGATACAAAATAAAATATTACTGCTTTTCTATCAACTGAATAACGTAATAGCCACCGTCACGTACAACAGATTGCAGGGGTGTATAAAAAG
Organism: Clostridia bacterium; assembly: GCA_017407365.1. GTDB lineage: Bacteria > Bacillota > Clostridia > Christensenellales > HGM11417 > RGIG2219. Next base: position 8,094 of record JAFQWR010000068.1, on the reverse strand, counting down.
CAACGTAAAGTGGGAGATCGTACAGCAAATACATTTTGCTGCGCTCCTGATTTAAGGGATCGTTGGTAAATATTTCGTAATACATCCCCTCGGGGGCGGTGATTCCGTCTACCGAAACAATGTTTCCCATATTATCCAACTGAATATCCACGATTTTATTCTCCCGTAGCTCATCGAAAACATCAGAGAGAATTTTGTAGTCTGTGGAATATGTATGCTCCTTATACGCCTCTTCATAGTGCATATACTCACTATTCGGTTGAATGTCGCCGCTGTAAGCCTGCAGATCAACAATGATACAAACATTTTTTAAGGTGTTGTATATATCGGAAACAAGCTGACAACCACTGAACACAAAAACCAAGGCAATCATACATATCAAAAGACACAATAACGTTGTTTTTCTTTTGTTCATATGATGTCCTCCGCACCCTTAACGGATAAAATGCTCTGCGCAGTATTTTTTCAGTTTAATTACATCGTATACGTAAGATTTTTTATATTCAGGATTTAATGCAACATCACTCGGATGAAATAGCGCAACTTCATCCCAACGCTCACCCTTACGGATTTCTCCGTGGGCGGCATTCAGACCTCTTTCATCACCAAAAATTGCTTGGTAAGCAAGCGGGCCCAACGCAACAACAAGCTTGGGAGAAAGCACCGTAAGCTCCTGCATTAAATAGGGTAAAGCAAAGGAAAGCTCACGCTCAGAGGGCAAACGGTCGACAAGCACACCGCCAACCTCATGCAACGTGCGATGCTTTACGGCAAGTGTTGCGTAAACATCATCCTCAGTAAGCCCAAGCAAAAGCAAAAGCTCACCAAGAATAGCACGGGATTTACCGCTGAAGGCATAACCGTTCTTTTCGTCTGAAGCATCGGGAGTGCCTGCAACAACAGCAATTCGCGCATTGGGATTGCCTGTACCCGTAACCATAATACGGTCAGGAAAATCCATATGATATACGTGATTATACGTAAGCACGTCCATCATTTACGCTCCCCCTAAATCCGTCCGTGATAATATTATATCCCTATTTCAAAAAATTGACAAGTGTTTGAGCACAGATTATCGGTTAAAAATTAAGAATATAAAAACACCGACAGCGCCAAAGGCACCTACCAAAAAGCAGGAATTGGCATTGAGTAAAGAGCTGATTTTACAGATGGCTGATACAGTTACAGCAATCAGTATTCCCAGAGCAACATTACCCATCAAAGCAAAAATAGCTCTTTTTTTACACCGTAAAAACAAAGCAGCCATGCAAAGACAGCAAACGCCTATGAAAAACGCAAGAAACGATTCAATACCGCTCATAAACCGTCCTTAATTTACATCCGTTTTTTTACGGTATGCAAAAAACGGGAGGGATAGAACTATATCTCCTTACGGTCGGATAAAGCGCGCGAAATGGTCACATCATCTGCAAATTCAAGCTCCGCCCCCATGGGCAAGCCCTGTGCGATACGGGTAACACGAATGCCAAGAGGCTTTAACAGCTTACTGATGTAAATTGCGGTTGCCTCACCCTCTACGTCTGAATTGGTAGCCAGAATAACCTCCTCAACAGAGCCGTCCGCAACACGGCCCAAAAGCTCTTTGATACGGATATCATCGGGGCCAACTCCGTCTAAGGGGCTAAGCGCGCCGTGCAGAACATGATAAACGCCCTTATATTCTCTCAGCTTTTCGATTGCAAGAACGTCCTTAGGCTCTTTCACAACGCAAATTGCCTTACTTTCTCTGCTTGAACAGATATCACAAGGGTCATTCACAGTAAAATTACCGCATACGGAGCAGTAGTGAATCTGCTCCTTTGCCTCCTCTATTGCAAGAGCAAATTCCGCAGCGTCCTCCTTATGCATATTGATAATTGCATACGCATAACGAAGCGCGGTTCTTTGCCCTACACCGGGAAGCTTGGTAAACGCGGCAATAAGCTTTGCAAGCGGTTCAATATAAACTTCCATAATAATCTATAATATTAAAACAGACCGCCCATTCCGCCGGTTAAGGGCCCTAAAAGCTCTTCACTGACAGCATCTGCCTGCGAAAAAGCATCGTTCAATGCAGCAACAATCAGATCCTCTAACATTTCAACGTCATCAGGGTCTACTGCCTCGGGCTTGATTTTGATGCTGACAATCGCCTTCTTGCCTGTTACGGTTGCCTCTACCATTCCGCTACCGCTGGTACCGACAAGCTCCATTTCCTCGAGCTCTTCCTGCGCCTCCTGAATCTTCTCCTGCATCTTTTGTGCTTGCCTCATCAGGTTTTGCATATTTCCCATTCCGCCGTAACCGCCGTTAAACTTTGCCATAATAATACATCCTCCGTTTACTTTATTTCTAATTTATCGCCAATAAGCGATTTTAATTCATCTAATTTTTGCGCATCGCCTGCGCCCGACAAGGGTGCATCACCTGCGCCTACACGCTCTATACGCACCTCTTCATAGCCCTCGGAAAGAGCAAGCTCCTTAAGAAGCCCGATATTACCCGGAAGAGTTAAAAGCCTTTCGTGCTGATCCTGCTTAACAAGTATATAAAGAACAGCACCCTCTGCTCGGGCAGAAAGCTCTCTGCAAACAAAATACAAAGGCACGTTTCCGCCGTCGCGAAGTGATTGCATTATACTGCCCCAGCTACGCTCTGCATTGCTGATTGCCTTTTTCGTTTGCACGGGCTGCGCCGTCTGCACCTGTACCTGCACCTTTTTTTGCGGCTCAGGCTGCTTCACTTCTTGCTGAGCAGGGGGTTCCTTTGCAAAACGCAAGCCATTTTTCAGCTTACGCTCCATATCGTCCACACGAACGGAAAGCGCCTGCGGATCGTAATCGGCATCCGGTGACGCGCATCTGAAAATCGCAGTTTCAAACAAAACGCGCGGATGAACGGTGTATTTCAGCTCCAGCTCCATACGGGCAAGCACATCAATGCAGTATAAAAGCTTGGTGGCTTCCGTCTGATTTGCCGTCTGAACAAAGCGGTTGAACACCGATTCGGGAAGATGCAAAAGCGCATTACCGTTTTTGGTGAGCTTTACAATGCAAAGATCTCTGAAATGAGAAATCAGATCTCTGTTCAGCACGGGCACAGACTTGCCGCGTTCAAGCAGAAACTCTGCTGTCTGAATGGCATCTTCAAGATTACCAAGCAAAATGCTTTCAGCAAAGGAATAAATCTGATCGATATCCGCAGAGCCGATAACCTCTAATACATCCTGATAGGTTAGTTTTCCGTTTGCATAGGAAAGGCACATTTCCGCAACGGAGAGGCTGTCTCTGCAGCTTCCCTCACCCGATTTGGCAATTAAGCGGACTGCCTCAGGCTCGTAGCCAAGACCGATATCATCGAAAATATTCCCGATCAGGCCCGCAAGCTTTTCCTCAGAAATCAACCTGAAATCAAAGCGCATACAACGCGAAAGAATGGTTGCAGGCAGCTTGTGAACCTCTGTGGTCGCAAGAATAAACAAGGCATGCTTGGGCGGCTCCTCCAACGTTTTAAGAAGTGCGTTGAATGCCGATATACTGAGCATATGAACCTCGTCTACGATATAGACCTTGTATCTGCCCGAAACAGGCGGATATTGTATGCGGTCTATCAGATCGCGGATCTCTTCAATGCCGTTGTTTGATGCGGCATCGATTTCTAAAATATCCATATTGGAGCCCTGCGAAAGTGCCTGACAAACCTCGCATTTGCCGCAAGGAGATCCGTCTATGGGTGAAAGACAGTTTACTGCACGGGCAAATATTTTAGCCGCACTTGTTTTTCCGGTACCTCTTGCACCGCAAAAAAGATAAGCGTGACCGATACGGTCCTGCTTAATCTGATTGCGAAGTATCCTTACGACCTGCTCCTGACCAATCAGGCCATCGAAGCCACTTGGTCTGTATTTACGATATAAAGAGAGATAAGCCATAAATTACTTCTCCGTTTTCTGGATCTTTTTTTTGATCTTTTGCAGAGTGTTATCAATGCTTTTTACAGATTTACCAAGCTTTTCTGCAATAGACGAATAAGAATACCCCTTATAATAATACATGATAACTTCCATTTCGTAAGGGGAAAGCACCTTTTTTAAGGTATCAACAAAATCCATCCATGCAACTGCATCCTCGGGATTTGCACCGCCGTTTACGTCAGAAAACAGCCTCTGACCGTCCTCGGAGTTAAGGGACAGATATTGAAATAAGGGCTTGTGCTTATCACGCAGAGATTCCTTAATTGCAGAATCAAGCTTGTTTTTGATGCAGGTGTAAGCAAAGGATGAAAATGCACTTCCCTTTTGCAGCTCGTAATTTTTTACGGCATTAAACAGCCCTATCATGCCCTCCTGAACAAGATCCTCAGGCTCTCCGCCTGTAAGATAGCACTTTCGCGACAGAGATCGGACAAGGGGCTTGTACCGCTCCATCATGATTTCCATTGCATCAGAATCGTTTGCATTGGCCAAGGCAATCAGCTCTTCATCTGACAGCTTTATCAGTTCGCTCTGAGTCATAAAAGCAACCTCGTATTACTTAAGAGCGGTTATTTCTTTGACGCACCGCCTCGTATACTACAACGCCGCAAGCAACGGACGCATTCAAGGAATTAACCTCACCAAACATGGGAATAGATACAATTTCATCGCAGGTTTTGCGCGTAAGGGCATGAATTCCCTCGCCCTCACTGCCAATCACAAGCGCAATATCGCCCGAAAGATTGGCTTGATACATGGGAGTGCCATCTGCCTCAGCACCGTATACAAAAATACCGTCTGCCTTGCACTCCTCTAAAAACGCATTGATATTGCCAACACGGACAACCGGAATATGCTCGCTTGCACCTGCAGAAACACGCACAACGGTTTCGTTAACGCTTGCCGCACGGTGCTTGGGAATGACAACCCCATGCACACCCGCACATTCGCAAACACGCAAAACGCTTCCTAGGTTGTGAGGGTCGGATACTCCGTCAAGAACAACAATAAACAAGGGCTCATTTCTGGAAGAAGCAAGCGCCTTTACCTCGGAGAATTCGGAATAAACAAAATCCGCAGTGACGGCTATAAAGCCCTGATGCTTACCCGTTAAGCTTTCCTTCTCCATGATAGGACGGGGCAAAAACTGAAATTTAATACCCTTAGAACGAATGGTACGAAAAAGGCTTCCGCCGCTACCGCTTTGCTCTGCACCCTTTTCGATATAGACCTTATCAATTTCAGTACCGGCCTTAACAGCCTCAGATACTGCATTTCTTCCTTCAATCTTCATAATTACACCTCGCATCCCTCAACGTATGCCATTGAGAGCTCAAGCACCTTTGCAAGAAGTTCATTTAAGCGGTCTTCTTCCTTTTTCAGATACAGATAGCCAAAAACTGCCTCAAGCCCGGTTGCCTTGCGGTAATCACCGATGTCTGCATTTTTTGCACCCTGCTTATTTTTGCAGTTTCTTGCACGGTGAAAGACGGATGATTCCGACTCCGATAAATATGCTTGCAAAAGCTCGGATGCACGCGCTTGCACGGTCGCACTGACAAGCTTACTGCAAATACGGTGTAAATCGTCTACCTTGCCGCCCTTAACGGATACAACTCTTGCTCTTACGTAAGCTGTCTGAATGCTATCTCCAAGATATGCAAGCGATAGAACATTCAAATCCTCTGCCTTATATTCACGTCCGATCATGATTTACCGCCTATTTTTGTTCTATCTTTAATTGTACCATAACACGCGATTTTTGTCAATATATATCAAGCCGTTTTATTCTTCTGCATACATTACAAATAGGGTGATTTAATGAAAACAAAACAGAAAAAAGGAAAACTGACCGCTTGGATAAGCATCATACTGCTATTGGTCTTTGCCGTAGCTCACACTACACTTGTTATCAATCCTTTGATTGTTCGTGTAAGCTCTGCAAAAATCAATGCAGATGTTCAGCATGGCATCAACGATATGCTGTACGAAAGCGTATTACACGATCTTTCGTATAAGGATATATTTGTGATAGAGCGCGATCAAAGCAATAAAATTACAGCCATGCACTACGATACTGTATCAGTAGGACGAACTGCATATAAGGCAGTACAAATTCTGCAAAAGCAGCTTGCGCCCAACCTGCAGGAGATTTCCATACCACTCGGGGTATTTACGGGAATAGCCGCACTATCCTCTGTGGGGCAAAACGTATCGATCAAAATTGAATCGGTGGACGCCTTTACAGCAAGTGTTTATTCACAATTCCGCTCTATGGCAATCAATCAGACGCTGCACAACATCTATCTTGTAATTAAGGCAACCGTGCAGCTTGTTGTCCCCTTCCATAAGGAAGCAATATTGCTTTCTCATGAATTTTTATTGGGGGAAAGTGTGATTGTAGGTGATGTTCCCCAGACTTTTTTGATGGATTTAGACCAGGATAAAATGCTGGATCTCATCCCCGGATAAATATCATTTGACAAATTTGCAATAATCATATACAATTATGACAAATACATACTGAGGGTAGCGTTATGGAAAATGAAGAAAAGAACACCCCTGCGCCGGTTGAAGAAATCGTGGATGACGGTGATTACCCGTTTTTTTCGGAAATCAACGACAGATTCTATTATCAGGAAAGAATTCCGCTTATGGTGTTTGAATCTGATGATGTAGCAGACAAAGTGCTTGCCTCATATCCTAAGAAAACGCATACCGGTTTCTTTCACGCAAACGGTGAAATCGGATATATTCAGAACAACAATTTTGATTCATCCAATCAGGATATTTACGTTACTAAACGGGTTGTTCAGGCTTTATGCTTAAGGAACGGTGATTTGGTAACAGTAAAAAGGCACGAAGGCTCGCCAAAGGAAATTTCCGAGCCAACGGATATTGTACGCATCAATTATCTGTATCGGGACGATATGCCCTGGGAAAGGAAAAACTTCTATGAAATGGGATATCAGGCACCGACAAAAAGCTTTTCACTATTTCCTGCCTCTGCCGCAATGAAGGCTCTTTCCCTTACCCTGCCGATACCTATGGGCGGATTTGTTTGTGTGAAAGGAACACGGCAAAGCGGTAAGCAATTCTTTCTGACAGACCTTGCTTCTGCAATCAAAGCAGGCGGAAACGAAAACACAAGAGTGATCTATTGCAAGCTGAATACCAGACCCGATGAAAAGAGAAGGTTTCAGTCGTTGATCCGCCAGGATATTGCCGTTTTGCTTAGCCCGATGAACGAAAGAAGAAAGCTGAGCATAGACCGCTTTCAAAATGTTTTATCTCACTTGAAGCGACTCGCTGAGCTTGGACAGAACGTAGTGTTGATACTTGAGGACCTCTCCCGACTGTTTTACGACATCCGTCAGCTTGTGGTATGGGAAGAAAGCAAATCAAAGAATTATTCCTCCGATCTTCGCATCTCTATGATTGCTTTACAGAATCTGAAGGAAATACTCTCAACTGCAAGAAGCTTGAGTCAGGGCGGCTCGATTACAGTTATCAGTCATTTTGGCGATGAGCCTATGATTGCAGAATTAGCTGCCTGCGCACATACAGAAATGCACCTGTTGCCGTATCCGCAAGAGGACAAATATCAGCTTGACATAATGAACAGCTACGGAGAATATACAAACGCTCTTTCTTCTGCAGAATATCAGGAAGCCGCATATAAGCTGAAACAAAAGCTGCAAAAGCCCACCTCAAGGCAGAAAATTAAGGAAGCACTCAGCTCCTGTGAAACCGTTGATGACCTTATTAAAGCATTAAAATAACCTGTAAGACGCATACCGATAAGCAGTATGCGTCTTTTTTTGTAAAAAGCATTGCTTTGATAAAAGCATCATATACTATACGGCTATGAAACCGAAAGTGAAAAACCTAATTCATAAAAATGATTTGCTCTGCCTTGGAATACTGTGTATTCTGTTTTTGCTTGTATTATCCCCTGAAAGGTATATTGCAAGTGTAAAAAACGGCTTACAACTGTTTTCCTCCTCTGTTTTACCCTCTTTATTTCCCTTTCTTGTATTTACAAAGCTTTTTACCGCGTGTAAGTTGCGCAGTACGAAAAAGAAAAATAATGCTTTTATGCAGAGGCTGTTTGGGCTACC
>JAFQWR010000067.1 GCA_017407365.1 Clostridia bacterium | reverse complement strand
GTAGGTCTTGATGCAGGCGTTTTTCCTGTTGGCAGAGCGCAGTTTAATCTTTCGGAGCTTGAAGAGGAGCGTCGCTTGATGTATGTTGCCATCACCCGTGCCAAGGAAAAGCTTTGCCTTACAACCGTAAGAAGCCGTTTCCTTTACGGAGAACGGCGTGATTGTACTCCCTCTGAATTTTATCAGACGGTGAGTAAAAATTCTGTTGTTCTTTCCGATCCGTCCGAGCCTGCTCCTGTATACAGGCAGGATACTACCTTGAAGCCTAAAACCTTTGTGCGCGGTGAATTTACCCGTGCAGAAGCTTCTTCTGATTCCGCCAAGACCAAGAGTGAATATATCAGCCTTGCTACGCCCTCGAAGGGTAAGGAGCAGTCTACCGGAAATAAGGATATCAGCAGATTCAAGCCGGGAACGGTTGTCGTGCATCCCCGTTTTGGTTCCGGTACGGTGATTGATGTTTCAGGTGATAATGCCACGATTGCCTTTAAGGGGGTTGGCATTAAGCGTATGGCTTTAAAGCTTGCGCCTCTGACTATCGTTGAATAGCTATTTTAAGGATGTAAATGGAAAAATTAGTTGAATTATTAAATCGATATGCATACGAGTATTACGTGTTGGATGCCCCCACCGTTTCTGATGTGGAGTACGACCGATTATACGACCGGCTTGTTGCGTTAGAAAAGCAAACGGGTATTGTGCTTGCTGATTCTCCCACCAAACGTGTAGGCGGAGAGCCCATTAAGGCGTTTAAGGAGAGTGTGCATACTGCAAGATTATTCAGCTTGGATAAAGCACAAACCTTGCAGGCGTTAGAGGATTGGGAAAACAGAGTGTCCAAGCTGACAGAAAAGCCGTACACGTATACCGTTGAGTATAAATATGACGGCTTAACGGTTGTGCTGTCTTACGATAAAGGTAAGCTGTTTAAGGCTTCTACCCGAGGCAACGGAATTGTAGGAGAGGATGTCACTGAGCAGGTGAAAACGATTTATTCATATCCCCTTTCAATTTCATATCAGGGCAGAATCGATATACAGGGTGAGGCAATTATGCGCCTTTCTGTATTAAAAAAATATAACGAAACCGCAGAAGAGCCGCTAAAAAATGCAAGAAATGCAGCGGCGGGAGCAATTCGTAATTTAGATCCCAAGGTCACTGCGTCCAGACATCTGGATATCATTTTCTATGCAATCCCTTATTCAGATACCCCTGTAGCTTCCTCTCAGGAGGAAATTATAGCCTTTCTGAAAGAGAATAAATTCCGTGTCAGCAACCGTCTATCTGTTTGTAAAACCCTCATTGAGGTAAAAAATGCTATTGCTGAAATTGAAGCAGAGCGTAGCGAATTAGACTTTTTGATTGACGGCGCTGTTGTTAAGGTGAATGAAATTGCCGTGCGAGAGCAAATGGGCTACACCGATAAGGCGCCAAGAGGAGCAGTTGCCTATAAGTTTGAAGCGGAAGAAATCACCACGGTATTAAAAAAGGTAACCTGGCAGGTGGGCAGAACGGGGAAGCTTACGCCGCTTGCCCACTTAGAGCCTGCTGAAATCGGCGGTGTTACCGTAAAAAGAGCCACGCTGAACAATGCTGGAGATATCTCACGAAAGAAGATTAAAATCGGTGCAAGGGTAATCGTAAGGCGCTCTAACGACGTAATACCCGAGATTTTGGGTGTTTCTGAATTCTATCCCGATAATACCGAGGTAAAAATTCCTATTTTTTGCCCGGAATGCGGTGCAGAGCTTGTAGAAAACGGTGCAAACATCTATTGCCCCAATCATAACGGCTGCATTCCTCAGATTGTTGCAAGGCTTGCGCATTTTGGAAGCAGAAACGCTATGGATATTGAAGGCTTCTCCGAAAAAACAGCGTTACAGCTTTACCGTGGACTGGGAATTTGTGAGATCGATCAGCTCTACACGTTAACCAAAGAGCAATTGCTTACCTTAGAGGGCTTTCAGGAAAAGAAGGCGCAGGGCTTGCTTGATTCTCTGCAGAACAGCAAAAAATGCAGTCTTGCAACCTTTATCTTTGCGCTTGGTATTTTGAATGTTGGCAAAAAAACTTCTAAAGACCTTGCAGAGCGTTATACAACCTTAGATTACTTTTTGCTTGCAACAAAAGATGAGCTTATCACAATTCCCGATGTCGGTGACGTTGTTGCCGATGATATTATTGCGTATCTATCTGACGAACAAAACCTTTCTGTCATAAAAAATCTGTTGTCATATGGAGTTACACCCATGCAGCTACAAAAAAAATCGGGCGCTTTTTATGGAGAAAAGGTTGTTTTAACAGGAAAGCTTACCGTGTATTCCCGTGATGAAGCCGCTAAAAGAATTGAAGAAGAGGGCGGTGAGGTGCAATCTGCCATCAGCAAAGCAACCACACTTCTTGTAGTCGGAGAAAATGCAGGGAGTAAGCTTGAAAAGGCAAAAAAGCTTGGCGTTACCATCATCACAGAACAGGAGTTTATTGCAAAGCTTTCCAATTAAATCGTTTTTTTGCCGTCGCATTTTTGCGGCGGCTTTTTTTTCGACAAAAACGGAAAGGCTTCTTGGAAATATTCTGCTATCATTACATCCGTGGGGAGGAAGACCAATGCGTATTTATATAGAATATGTTTTGCTTGATAATCTTGCAATGGATGCTTGCATATTGCTTGCAGTTTCAAGGCTTTTAAGGCGTAAAATAAATGCTTTTAGCATAGTTTTCGGGGCGATAGTCGGTAGCGTTATATCTTTGTTTTTGCCGCTGATTTCAGCTTCAAAAATTATAACTGTAATCGTACGATGGCTATCAGGCTTTATTGTGTTTATCATTGGGTGCTTACCAAAAAGTAAGAGAGATTTTATATTGGGAGTGCCTCTTTTTTTTGCTGTTACATTTGTTTTCGGCGGTGCTGCAATCGGTATTGCAGGTTTGCTTGGGGTAAGGATTGTAAATGGAAGCTACTACGCAAAATACCCTGTTTTGTTCATTCTGTTTACTGCCGGTCTTATTCTTTTTCTCACCATTCGCTTTATAAAATTTTTAGAGAAGAAAAAAGCAATCGCATCCTACATTTATAACATAAAAATCTATCATAAAGGCAGAGAATACCAGACGTGCGCTTTGATAGATACAGGAAACAGAGTGATACATAAAGGAAAGCCCGTTGCTTTTATTACATCCTTAGCCGCTCAGAAGCTTTTGGGCGAAGATTTTTTACCGTTTATGCTAAGCCCTCAAAAAGAAAAGGTTTCTATCGCCTTCGCAAGCGGTAAAAATTCGGAATTGATGTCATTTTATGTGGACAAGATTGATATAATAGAGTTAGGTCAGATGTACGAGCGTGTATGCTTTGCGATTGTTTTTCGGGAGTTTTACGATGCAGAAAGCTATGAAATACTATTAAGCCCGTACTATATCAAAGGAGATAAAAATGAATTTACGCGAGGTAGTTAAAGGACTGTTTGAAAAATTCAATCTGAAAGAGGATTTGTTCTCTTCTTTATTCTATATCTGCGGACAGGAAGCCCTTCCTAAGCCGCTGACGTATGAAGAAGAAACCTGTCAGATGATTGCGTTTGGTGCAGGTGATGAAAACGCAAAGGTGATTCTGATTGAGCATAATTTGCGATTGGTGGTGTATATTGCGCGTAAATTCGAAAATACGGGCGTGGATACAGAGGACCTGATATCCATTGGCTCAATTGGGTTAATTAAGGCGATCAATTCCTTTTCCTTAGATAAAAAAATTAAGCTTGCAACTTATGCCAGCAGATGTATCGAAAATGAAATTCTTATGCATCTGCGCCGAATATCCAAGCTGAGAGCAGAGGTTTCCTTTGATGAGCCGTTGAACGTGGATTATGAGGGAAACGAGCTTTTGCTATCCGATGTTTTGGGAACGGAGGGGGATATTGTGTATCGTGACATCGAGCGCAACGCTGAGCATGAGGTATTAAAACGTACTTTAGGAAGTCTGTCAGAGCGAGAGCAGGAAATCATTGAGCTTCGCTACGGTCTTAACGGCAGACAGGAAAAGACGCAAAAGGAGGTAGCTGATCTTATGGGGATCAGTCAATCGTACATATCAAGGCTTGAAAAGAAAATTATAGGCAAAATGCGGAAGGAAATGGCAGGCATTCTCTGATGCATAAAAGGATGCAACTTGGGTAAACTACTTTTGCCGAACCTTATATTTGTATAAAATTTCAATCCTCTTTTTTTCTTCGGCAAAGGAGAAAAATGGCTAATAAGGTTACCATATGCAGCTTAGATACAACTCTGCTGCCAAAGCTGAAGCAAAACGAAATCAGAGATCTTCTTGTACGTCTTAAAAACGGAGAAGAAAAGGTAAGAGAGCAGTTGATTATAGGCAATCTCAGGCTTGTGCTTTCTGTATTGCAAAAGTATTGGGCGCACAAAGCCTTGACGGATGACCTGTTTCAGATAGGCTGTCTTGGGTTGATAAAAGCAATTGATAATTTTGATCTTAAGCATAACGTGCGTTTTTCAACCTATGCCGTTCCGATGATTATCGGGGAAATCAGAAGATATTTAAGAGATACAAACAGCCTTCGCGTTGCCCGAAGCATACGGGATACTGCCTATAAGGTTCTTAAAACCAGAGAGGAATTAGAGCGTACGGGTTCAGAAGAGGTTGGGTTAGAGGATATCAGCAAAAGGCTGAATCTTCCTCTTTCAGAGGTGGCGTGCGCTTTAGACGCTGTCAGTGCTCCGATATCTCTTTACGAGCCTGTTTTTGGGGCAAATGGCGATGAAATCCTTCTGGTTGATCAACTTTACGATGAGAAGCAAACGGGTGAAATAATGGATGAACACATCGCCTTAGAGGCCGCAATGGAAAGGCTTGGTGAGCGCGAGCGTAAAATACTGTACCTGCGCTATTACAAGGGGCATACCCAAACGGAAATTTCTCACGAGGTCGGTATATCCCAGGCGCAGGTATCCAGGCTCGAAAAGGCTGCACTTTCCGATATCAGGGCTTATATTTCTTAATTTATGTTCTGATTCTTCTGTTATCTGCATATATTGAAGCATATACAGGAGGGTATTATGGAAGTAACCTTTACAGAGCTGAAAAAGAAAGAGGTTGTAAATATCTTAGACGGAAAAAAGCTTGGCAAGCCCATTGACTTTGTTTTTAATTCTGAAACAGGTAAGCTGCTTTCGATTATTGTTCCGGGGGAGGGCGGCTTATCCTTGTTTAAGTCAGATACCGTTACCGTACCGATCAAGAATATTGAACAGATCGGAAATGACGTCATCCTCATCAAGCTATACCCGATTTCCTCTGCATCTCCCGAAAAATGCGGCGCAAAGCCAAAGGATGGCGGTTGCGCAGAGGATTGACCGAAAAATTTACCTGATTATATAACTACGTGGTAGCGATTAAAAACTCAGTCACCAAAATTTAACAAAATTCCTCGTAAAATTTTGGTCAAAAATTAAAATTTTCTATTGTGAATACTTGACACGTGTTTTAAGCCCCTTAATGATAGATTTAAGGGGCTGAATTTTTTTTCGATAAAATACCTGTTGCAAAATCACGTGCGTTATTTTTGCACCAGAAAGCAAAAAAAAATCTTTGGCAAAAGAGGCGTTTTTTCGTTTACAACCAAAAAAATCTTTGCTATAATATCACAAAACCGATCTATTGCGGCATTTTGTTTGCCTTAGCATATTTATGGAGGAAATTATATGGTCAGTACGAGAAAACCGAAGGCGGTATTGCGCTTTGATCAACCCGCAGGGTGGTGGGGTGCTGTTTGGCGTGAAGCTCTGCCTGCCGGTAACGGTTTGGTTGGTGCTTCAGTTTTTGGCAAGGTAGAAAAAGAAACGATTATGCTTTCCCATGCCGGCTTGAATTGGCAGGGTCACATCGGTGTTTTGCCCGAGGTATCCGAGAAGGTTAAGGAGGTTCGTAAATCTGTTTTAGACGGTAAGCTTAAGGATGCGCAGGATATTCTTCCCAACGCTTTGATTTCAAAGAATTACCGCCCTATTACTTCTGTTCCCCTTCCCCTGTGTGATTTTATTGTAAAAATGCAGCCCGAAAAGGCAGTAAAGGATTATATGCGTGTTGTCAATATGGATGCGGGAGAGGTTTCCGTTTGCTATAAAGACGGAGCAACACGCTACGACCGTTCGCTATTTGTTTCCCGTGCCAACGACTGTGTTGTATACGAAATTACCCGAACCGGTAGTGCAATGATCGATGCGGAATTCAGCTTTGAGATGCACGATCTCAATAACATCCGCACAACGACTGCGTTTTCCAAAAAGCCCGACGGCTTGATGCGTAAGGTAGAGCCTTACTATCTGTATTACTCTGCAAGAAACGATAACGGAACCGATTTTGGCGCTGTTGCAAAGATTACATATTTTGGCGGTAGCCAGGAGGTAACCGAAAACAGCATCCGTATCAAGGGTGCGTCCGATATCTTGGTTGTCATTCACGTTTTTGCTGAATCTCAACGTGAAAAGGAATGGAAGGCTGCTAAGGCGCTGCTTGCCGCCAACAAGATGACATACGACAAAATGCTGAAGGAAAGCATGTCGTTGCATTCCAAGCTGATGCACACCGCAGAAATCGACCTTGAATCATCCGAAAGAGAAACCTCGGTAGAGGAGTTGATTGCAAAAGCCAATAAGGGAGAAATTACCACTGCACTTTTAGAAAAGCTCTGGTATTTTGGCAGATATCTTCTTGTTTGCTCTTCTCGTGAAAACGGGCAGATGACCTCGCCCTACGGCTTATGGTGCGGTGATTATAAGGCGTACGGCGCTGCAAACCGCACGGACGGCTTGCTTCAGCTGATGTATAGCATGGCGCTTTGCGGTAATCTTCCCGAGTATTTGCAGGCTGTATTTTCTTACTATGAGGGCGCTCTGCCCGACCTTAAGAAAAACGCCTTCCGTCTGTATGGCTGCAAAGGTATTTTTGTTCCCACTGTTACCTCGCCCGGCACCGGCCTTATCGGTAGTGTAGAGCCCGAGGTTGTGCATTATACTGCAGGCGCAGGCTGGATTGCCAACCTGTTCTATCTGTATTATTTGTATACAGGAGATAAAAAGTTCTTAAAGGAAAGAGCAATTCCCTTTATGAAGGAAGCCGCTTTATTCTATGAGGATTTCCTCAAATTGGATATGAGCGGCAAATACGTGACCTGTCCCTCTTATTCTCCCAATAACACACCTGCAAATCTCATTGATGAAAAAACGGGTGCAAAAACTGCAATTGCTTATAATTCCACCATCGATTTTGCCGTTTGTAAGGAGCTGTTATGCAACCTGATTGAGGCATCTGAGGAGCTGAAGGTCAACAAGGAAGAGGTTCCCAAGTGGAAGGATATGCTCACCAAAATGCCCGAATACGCCTTCAATCCCGACGGCAGCTTAAAGGAATATCTGCCCAAGGAATTGGAAGATAACGACGTCAGCCGTTATGCTTCTCATCTGTACCCCGCATTCCCCGGCTTAGAGGTCTTTGATGAGGCAACAGAGCTTGGTAAGGGCTGTCTGCTTTCCGCTAAAAAGCGAGTCACGGGTGATTTATCCGATATGACGAGCTGGGCGTATGGCTACTATGCAACTCTTTTCTCCCGCTTAGGTGATGCAACGCTTGCAAACGATTGCCTGACCGCCGCGCTTCGCAGTACGCTGATGAACAATCTTGTCACCGCTGAAAACGATTGGCGCGGTATGGGTCTTACCTCGGATTTCTTCTGGGCGCCCTATCAGATTGCAGGTAATCTTTCCATCACGCAGGCAATCCATTCCTTCTTTGCCGTTTCCGATAAAAACACCATTCGTATTTTGCCCGCATTGCCCGAGTCGGTTGATAGCTTCACGGTGGAAAGCTTCTGTCTGCCCTGCGGTGTAAACGTAGACATTGAATGCAACCGTAAGCGTGGCATTCTGAATGTTACGATGAAGGCAAAATCTGCTAAAACGGTAACCTTAATTCTTCCCGAAATGGTTAAGGCTGTTAAAAAGGGTCCCTCCACAAAGCTTGAAAACAGAAGAATAGAGGGTGTTGCGCTTCCCGGAGGCAAGGCAGTTAAGTTTGACTTCCGCATCTGATATCAGAAATCTGTATAAGTAAGCAAAAGACCTGCGTATTCAAAATAGCAGGTCTTTCTCTTTTATTTTCGATTCAATAATAAAAGACCACCCGAAAAACGAGTGGCCCATAATGGCACTCCCGCTGGGAATCGAACCCGGAACTAACCCTTAGGAGGGGTTTGTTATATCCATTTAACTACGGAAGCAAATTCAATTTGCTTTATTATATCACTAAACAGCAATTTTAGCAAGTGTTTCAATGGGCATAATAAAAAAACGGCGATCCCGATATTTTGCGGATAGCCGTTTCTTGGAATGTGTATGAGCGAAAATAATGTGTTCATACATCATAACATCCTGCATGGGTTCTGTTCTTTCCGAAGATTCTATTTCTTTCAGCTTTACAGATTTATAATGCAGATGTTTAATTAAGCGTGAGCGTTAAATTGAATACGGTGTCTTGCGATAGAAGAGATCAACAGCCAAACCGCAGATGCCAACACAAGAATATAAATTGCGCTGGTTACAAAGCCGACGCCAAAGATTGCTTCAACCAGATTCCATTGAAAAATACCAACAAGACCCCAGTTTAAGCCGCCAATCAGCAGTAAGATAAATGCGATAACGTTTGCAACAATCATGGTTTCACCTCCTTAATAGTTATCTTGTGTCTGCTGAAAAAAAATATGTATGAATTTTCATTTCTTTGTTTAAGTGTATTTGGAATGGCTTATAAATATATGGATCTACATTCTAATTTGATTTATATGAAAGGAGAATTTATGAATCAGCACAGTGTCACAAAGCAAGAGCTTATCAAGCAGCTTGCCGTTGACCCCGATATGGGGTTGACCACAGAGGAAGCAGGTAAAAGACTTTCCGCAGACGGAGAAAACCGTCTTAAGGAAAAAAAGAAGAAGTCCATTGTTGTTCGTTTTTTAGAGCAGTTTAAGGATGCAATGGTAATCATTCTTATCATTGCGGCGATCATATCGTTAGTGACTTCCATTATCGAACACGAGGGTCTTGCCGAGCCTATCATTATTTTTGCAATCGTCTGCCTCAATGCCGTTATGGGTGTTATGCAGGAAAGCAAGGCAGAAAAGGCTCTTGAAGCGTTAAAGAATATGTCCTCACCGCACGCCAGAGTAATCCGAGACGGAAGGGAGCAGAAAATTGATGCTTCTCAGCTTGTTCGTGGTGATATTATTCTGCTTGAAGCAGGAGATTTTATTCCTGCCGATGCAAGACTCATCGATTGTGCAAGCTTAAAGTGTGAGGAAGCACCCCTTACCGGTGAGTCCGTTCCTGTTGAAAAGGACGCTGAGGCTGTGGTAAACGAAAACAGCCCCTTGGGTGACCGTATCAATATGGTTTATTCCGGC
>JAFQWR010000009.1 GCA_017407365.1 Clostridia bacterium | reverse complement strand
TATAATTATGCAAGCACATAACGGGAAGTGCAACAGAAAGCTCCGCGTGCGTATGCTCCCCCTTTTCGGAGCTGCCGCAATCGAACAGATAGCAATACGGTGTTTGCTCATCAAGCGCAAAAAAGCTTTCAAAATATCCCTGCTGATTTTCAAGAGAAAAAAGCTCGTAATAGCTACGGGGCTTTTCTGCCTGCACAACAAGAGGCACAGCCTCCCCCTCTGATTCCTGCTCGTAGATATAGGGGGAGATTTTAAGCAAATCGCCTGAAACGGCACGGAAATAATTGCGAAGGCTTACGTCGGAAAGGGCAGGATTCGGCGTATCGCTTTCTTCCCTGCCAAAAACCTTCTCAATAACATCGTTGATTTTTTGTTCTGTAAAAAAGCCCTCCTCATCGGCAAACTCGACGAACAGAACAACGTCCTTTATGTTTCCCTGTAAAACCGATGATTCCTCCTCAGCAGAAGCCGCCTCTGCCCGTATCGGAGCAACCAGGGATAAAAGACAAAAAATGAGAAGCAGTAGTATGCTCTGTTTTTTACAAGCCCATTTTTTCATATCTACTATTATAACCTACCTTACGGAAAAAATCAACATTTTAAGGGGTATGACTTGACAAGTAACTAACAATAGTATATAATGAAAACGTATAAAGGAATCAGGAGAGCGATTATGCATATCACAGCAGAAATCACCGTTACCCAAAAGGTGCGCAGACATTTTTTTCTGTTCCATATGCGGCATTTGTTTTTGACCTTGCTTATAACAGAGCTGCTTCTGCTTGCTTTCTTTATTGCTGCTGTCGTTGCCCTTCCGGATAAAATAACCTCTGATATGGGTTTGCTATTGGCTTTACCCATTTTTGTGGGAGTGCTTTTGTTTGCAATGTCATTCAGGCAAAGCAAGCTGACTTTGATACAAAGGCAGGTCTTTTGCGAGGACTCCTTTTCTACTGAGGTTGCCGACAGTAAAATAGAAAGTCGCTTTACCATGAAATACCAAGACCTATACCGTGTTTGCGAAAGCAAGGCGTATCTGTATTTGTATTTAGACAGAGAACAGGTGATTATCGTGGATAAAAGCAAGGTATCAGCCGTCGCTTTAACTGAGCTGAAGCAAGCATTAAAGCAGGCGCCGCGCGCAAAAATGATGAGGGAAAGATGAAAAAACAACCGACAAATCAACCGTATCTGCGCAAAATCAACCGTCATGCCGTATTCGATTTACTGCGTGTAGAGCCGTTATCCTCTGCCGAAATTGCCAAAAGACTTGGGCTGAGCGTTACGGCAATTGCAAAGATCACAAGCGAAATGGTGAAAAAGAAGCTGCTGATACGTGAGCAGGCTTCCGTAGAAAAGGGCAGACCGCCGCAGATTTTGCGCATCAATCCTAATGCAGGGCTTATTGCCGCAATCGATTTTTCCACCGAAAACGTGCTGATTGTGCTTTCTGACCTTTCAGGGCGTATTATAGGCAGAGATCAGGTGAATAATTCCTTTATCATCACCGATACCGTACTGTTTGAGGTTGTTGAAAGGCTCACCGCACTTTGCTCCCTTCCCAAAGCAAGAAGACGAGAGCTTCTTACCATTTACGTTGCCTCTCCCGGTAAAATTGATGACACCTCGGGTGAATTTGTAGAAGCATACCGCTTTGCGGTTTCTCCCAGCTGCAATCTGAAAACGCTTCTGTTAAATTCGTTTAACTGCCGTGTGTTTATCAAAAACGACGTTAAGCTTTCCATTGAGGGAGAGCTGAGATTTGGTAAGCTTTCCTCCGAAACGAAGAATGCACTGATGTTTTATGCAGATGCGGGTGTAGGAACGGCATTGATGCTGAATGGCGAAATCTACGAGGGAAACGACGGCTTTGCAGGTGAAATCGAAAGCTTTACCCTGCACCTTACCGATAGCTACAGCACCAATAAAGAAAGTCTTTCGCTTCTTTTAACCCTGCCCGGCATGGTAAAAAGATACAATAAGGCTTTATCCTCTTCCGTCTACCCGACCGAGCAGCATAAGGCGTCAACTTTTGAGGACCTGCTTACCAATTACCTGAGCGAGGAAGCCACAGCAGTAAGCGTTGTGCATGAATCTGCCCGTATTCTGGGCAGAATGCTATACAACCTCTGCTCCTTTCTGAACCTGAATACCGTGGTGATCAACGGCGGTATCACAGCCTTTGGCAACAGGTTTTTACAGCCCGTAAACGACATGATAACCGAGCTTTCGCACGGAAGCAACATCAATCTGATGTTCAGCGGATTAAAGGAAAGAGCCGCTGTTGTGGGTGCGCTTGCGCTTGCCAAGGCAGATGCACAGGATACTCTGCTCAGCCGCATCGACGAGGAAGCAATTGAATAATAACATCATAAACACACACGGAGAAGCTAAAACAGCCTCTCCGTTTTTTTATAACTGATGCATTGCCCTGCGCAAAGCAAGCACAAGGATACAGAATAAAAGCCGCCCGATACGGACGGCTATTTTTTTGATTAAAAAGCTATTTTACAGCAGAGATGCCGCCGCCTCGTCTACAATAACGATTACGTCGGGATGATTTTGCAGTGCACTTGCAGGACAGTTTACATCGGGCTCTGCCTTAACCATGCCGTAAACAGCCTTTGCTTTATTGGCACCCGATGCTAAAATAAGCACCTTTTTGGCATCAAGAATGTTTGCAATACCCATAGATAACGCCTTTTTGGGCACATCGTTGGGGTCTTCGAACAGACGGGCGTTATCACGAATGGTACTTTCTGCAAGAGCAACCACATGCGTCACCGAATCGAAGGGCGTGCCCGGCTCGTTGAAGCCGATATGACCATTAGAGCCGATACCAAGCAGCTGAATATCCTGCGGAAGGGTTTTTAAGAGTGCATTATAGCGCGCGCATTCCGCCTCGGGATCCTCTGCCTTGCCGTTGGGAAGATTGGTGTTTGCCAGATCGATGTCTACACGGGAGAACAGATATTTGCGCATAAAATACACATAGCTTTGATCGCTTTCGATGCCGATACCAAGGTATTCGTCCAGATTAACTGTGCGGATATCCTTATAGGAGGTACCGTTTTTTTGATGATCCTCCGCCATACAGTCGTATAAGCCGATAGGGGTGGATCCGGTAGCAAGACCAAGAACTGCCTTAGGGTTGCTTACCACAACCTCTTTCATAATTTCAAAGGCGCGTGCGCTCATTTCTTCATAATTTTTGGTTACGATGACCTTCATAAAAAGCAATCTCCTTGCTGTTTCTTTGTACAGTATTGTAAAACAAATTGACCGTCTTGTCAATCATTTTTACAACAAAGTTTCAAAAATAATTCACAAAAAATTGGAAAGCAAAGGAACAGGCAATCAGTCTTCCGTTTCCTTCTCTTCCTTTTCGGATTCTGTGCTGATTTTTTTACGGTCTATCCTTGCCTCCACAAGGGTTGCAAAAGAAAGAATACTGAACATAACAGCAACGCAAATCAGCGTGGGAATGTAAAAGCCCGCACCGCAGGCAAGTCCAAGGCAGGCACAAGCCCAGATGCTTGCCGCCGTGGTGATACCGATGGGAGAAAGTCCGTCCTTGATAATGGCACCTGCACCGATAAAACCGATGCCGCTGATTACCTGCGCCGAAAGACGCATTGCATCTGAATTGTATTTTTCGGAATAATATGCACCCAGCATCATAATCAATGCAGAAGCTGTCGATACCAGCATATGCGTTTTCAGACCCGCGGGCTT
>JAFQWR010000066.1 GCA_017407365.1 Clostridia bacterium | reverse complement strand
TCAGCAAGGGCAAAAATATAACTTTTGAACATCTGTTTGCATTACTAATACAAACAGATATTTCTATTATACAAACCCAAGAGCACCCCCTGAAAAGCACCCTCCATCTTAATGTAAACATACTATTCTATTAAAAAACAAAAGGTGTCATTCCTTACACATCTGCATCAAAAACACAACGAACAAATGTTTGCAGAAACTAACCGCACGATTCGGCATATTTTTACTCCTCTTCCCCGTATACTAATATTGCACGGATACGAAATCTGGGAGGGAATGTGCGTGAACGAATACATATACGAAAGGGCGATAGAAATCGGAAATTATATTGCACAAACAGAATGCACGGTACGAAAAGCCGCCAAAGCCTTTTGCGTGAGCAAAAGCACAGCACATAAGGATGTGAGTGAGCGACTGCGCGCGATTGACTATCGGCTGTATCTACGGGTAAAAAAGATTCTGGATCGCAATTTTTCTGTCAGGCATATACGTGGAGGCGAAGCGACCAGGCAAAAATACAAGCTGAAAAAAAGAAGTATTTAGCATAAAAGCCGTACGCTGTATTACGCAACGTACGGCTTTTGTCTACCTTGATATCACCTTTTTTATTCTTCTTTACATATAAAGTAAGGGATCAGATTTTTACATTGCAACGCATCACGGTGAAAGCCAAAGGAATTACGAATTACATGATGAAAAACACCCTTACGTTTGAAAGTATCCGCTATTGCTATCACACCGAGCAGGGAGAAATACAAGCCGTAAAAAACGTCAGCTTTTCGGTCAGAGAGGGCGAATTTCTTTCTATTATCGGGCCGTCCGGATGCGGAAAAACAACGCTTCTTTCGATGGCAGCAGGCTTGATAAAGCCCTCCGGCGGCCACATTCTGCTACACGGAAAGCCGGTCACACAGCCCTCACCGAGCATAGGCTATATGCTGCAGCACGATGCGCTTTTCCCTTGGCGGTCGGTTTATAGAAACGTCACCATTGGGCTTGAACTGCAGGGAAAGAGATTGCGCTCGGAGGATAAGCAAAGGATTTATTCCCTGCTGAAAAAATACGGCTTGATTGATTTTGCCAAGGCAAAGCCCCCACAGCTATCCGGAGGAATGCGACAGCGCACGGCACTGATCCGAACGCTTGCCTCAGATCCGGAAATACTGCTGTTAGACGAACCCTTTTCTGCACTCGATTACCAGACAAGGCTGGAGGCCTGCGATGACGTATACCGCATTATTTCATCCGAAAAGAAAACGGCTATTTTAGTAACACACGACATTTCGGAGGCAATCAGCCTTTCGGACCGTGTCGTTGTGCTATCGCAAAGACCTGCTACGGTAAAAACAGTAATAGAAATTCCGCTCAGACGGAATTTATCTCCTTTGCATCGCAGAGAGGAAAGCGGCTTTCCTCTGCTGTTTGAAAAACTTTATCGGGAGGTCAGCCATGAAAAGAAATAAAAAAGAGGTCGCTTGCTCTTACGAGCATATCCAATTCCTGCGGAAGAAAAAGTGGAGAGCCTCTTGCATTCGGCTACTGCGCTTTGGCTTACTGATTGCAATTTTCGGATTATGGGAGATTTTTGCCCGACTGGGTGTGATAGACGCCTTTATTACAAGCTCCCCCTCTCGCATCATTAAAACAGTGGGCAACCTGCTCCACTCGGGCGATCTGATGATGCACATAGGAATTACGTTGTATGAAACCGTTCTGGGCTTTGGAATCTCCACCCTGGCAGGTACGGCAATTGCTATAGTTTTATGGTGCTGCGATCCGTTACGGGAGATTCTGGACCCCTTTATTGTTGTTCTGAACAGCCTACCCAAAATAGCCTTGGGGCCTATTATCATTATCTGGTGCGGCACGGGCATGAAGGCAATTGTTGTAATGGCAATACTGATCTGCATTGTCATCACCGTTTTGAATATGCTTTCTGCCTTTCAATCTACCGATGCAGAAAGGCTGCTGCTTCTTAGGTCTATGGGTGCAAGCAAATGGCAGATGCTGATAAAATTGGTGCTTCCCTCCTCTCTTCCCGCCTTTATTTCCGTGTTAAAAATAAACGTTGGTATGAGCTGGGTAGGCACCATTATGGGTGAATATCTCGTTTCACGCGCGGGGCTCGGTTATTTGATTGTGTACGGCGGTCAGGTTTTTAAGCTTGATCTTGTGATGGCAAGCACGGTGATTCTTTGCATCTTAGCCGCCGCCATGTACTTTTTGGTAGCACTGATCGAAAAGCTTACAAAATAATAAGCCAAGACATCAGGCGTTGCAAAAAAAGCAACGTCTTTTTTTCTGTGCGAAAGCAAAAAAGCCTGTGCAATCTCAGATATCTATCCTACTTTTTTTGGAAAGCCTTTTTTGTTTTCTTTACTTTTTACTCTTTTTGTGATACGATATAAGAAAGACGAAAACTATTTTTTTGGAGAAGGATTTATGTCTATTACTCTGAGTGAAAAGAAAGGCTTTATCTGCGATATGGACGGTGTCATCTATCATGGCAACCGCATTCTGGATGGCGCAAAGGATTTTTGCAAATGGCTGATGGATAACGATAAAAAGTTTATCTTTTTAACGAATTCCAGCGAGCGCTCCCCCATGGAGCTGCGCCAGAAGCTTTTACGCATGGGGCTTGATATTTCGGAAGAGCATTTTTATACCAGCGCACTTGCAACTGCAAACTTCTTAAAGTCGCAATGTCCCAACGGCGGTACGGCATACGTAATCGGCGAGCCCGGTCTTTCGATGGCATTATACAACGCCGGCTTTACGATGAACAACGTCAACCCCGATTATGTTGTAGTGGGTGAAACACGTGCCCTTAACTACGAAATGATTGAGCGTGCTACTCTTCTTGTGCAACGTGGCGCAAAGCTGATTGGCACCAACCCCGACCTTACGGGCCCTGCTGAAGTTGGTATGATCCCTGCAACAAGATCGCTGATTGCCCCCATCGAAATGGCATCGGGCAAATCCGCTTACTTCTTAGGTAAGCCCAACCCTCTGATGATGCGTATCGGCTTAAAAATGCTTGGCGTTAAAAATGAGGATGCGTGCATCGTAGGCGACCGCATGGATACAGATATCATTGCAGGTGTGGAATCTGAAATTGATACCGTGCTCGTTCTTTCGGGATGCACCTCGCGTGAAGATATTCTGCGCTATCCCTACCGCCCCTCTATTGTACTGAACGGTGTTGGCGATATTCCCAATTCTTAACCGTAAAAACGTAAGGCATTCACAAGCACAATCTGTCTGAAATGATAAAAGCAACGACTGTTATGACGGCCGTTGCTTTTTCTTTTATATACTTAGCACTCAATGATACACGTGAGGACGGTGCTCCTCCAGCTCTGCCGTCATTGGGATACCGCCCATAGAAAGCTCAGGCGGAAATTCTCCCGAAACAATTCTTGCTACGGAAATCTCGTATGCCGTACGCTGCTCGCTTTGTGTTTCCGTAATTCTTTTTTGATAGACCCTGCTTTGTATACGACCCGCGATACTGATCTGCTCACCCACCTGAAGCCCTCTTGCGTAGCGTGCATTTCTTCCCCACGTAATACAGGGAATATAATCAGATTTATTATAAGCGCGGTTTACCGCAAGCAAGACGTCGGTAATTTCCCGCGAGAAGGGTGTTGTACGGTAAATGGGTTGCTTGCATACATAACCGGTAAGCTGAATCCAATTTGGGTTTTTGCTCTCGTCAAATTCCTCAGTTTCTCTCACAAACACAGTGAGCATCAGCCTTGATCTGCCCTCCTCTATTTTATTATAGCTACGGAATTGCCCGTAAAAGCCTATTTTACTGCCCACTCTGAGCTCGTTTTCCGAAATCAGACGCTCCGACAGCGTAACCGGCAGAATATCCGTTTGCTCGGATAACCGTTTTACCTCTAAGTACAGCTCGTAAAAGCCCTCGCCGTAGATTTCATGCGAAAACACGGGGTCGGAAACAATGGTACCGGCTAAGTACAGTTGATTGTTGTTCATGCGTTCATACATAATATTTATCCTCCTAAAACGCCTGCGGCGTCAATTACGTATCTGTTCTCCACGGGAATCCACCGTAAAGTTTTCGCGGTAAATCAAATCACTTACCCTGACAAAGGAATAGCCCTGGTCGGCAAGAGCAGTTAAAATCGGGGGCAAAACCTCTAAAATATGCTCGGAATTGTTGTGAAACAAAACGATAGAGCCGGGCCTTGCCTTAGAAAGCACTCTTGTCACAGTTTCTTGCACGGGAAGGCTCTTCCAATCCAGAGAATCTACATCCCATTGAATGGTGGTCAAACCCAGAGCCTCTGCTCCTTCGATTACCCTGTCGTTATACTCCCCAAAGGGCGCACGGAAAAGAGAAACGTCCTTGCCCGTCAGGCTTTTGATTTTTTCGGTACAGACAGAAAGCTCCTTTCTGATATCGTCTGAGGAAAGTCTTGCCATGTGCGGATGGGTATTGGAATGTGTGCCGATTTCGAAGCCTGCCGCATCTATCTGCTTTGTTTTCTCCGCAAAATTCTCCATCCAAAAGCCAACAAGAAAGAAGGTTGCATCTGCCTGATATCTTTGCAGAATTTCTAAAATACCATCCGTTTTATCCGCTCCCCATGCGGCATCAAAGGTCAGGGCTATCTTTTTCTCCTCTGTCCTCACCCGATAAATGGGAACCCTTCTGATGCTTTCACCAAAATATACAGACGCGGTGCCGCTCCCCTGTAAGGACAGAATGACAACCGAAAGCACAAAAAAGCAGATTAAAAAAAGTGCAATGCTTCTTTTTTTGATAACAACAAATCGCATATTAAGCCTTCCTTAAAAGAATACCTGATTTTTGCTTGCGAAATATCGGAAACTTTGTCGAACAATACCGATTTATGCCGAAAAGCTATAACGACATTACCTGCAAGCGCATACTAATTTTATGAAAAATTCGGCGGAAATAGAACACATCCTCTTGACATAACACGGAAGATGAGCTATAATAGTGAAAACGTAAAATTTGGGGTCAGGTGAAATTCCTTACCGGCAGTGACAGTCTGCGAACGCAACGCAAGTTGCGCCGAATCGGTGAAATTCCGATACCGACGGTAAAGTCCGGATGGTATTATTTACGTTACTGCTTTTCAGCGCAAAAAAAGACCCCGTTTCTGCAATAGAAACGAGGTCTGTTTTTTTAGCAGTTTACCCTATAATCACTTGGAGAAAAAATGCAAGAAACAAAAAAGCCGTTGTTTTCGACGGGCAATATCTGCCGTGTAGCCCTGCTTGCTGCAATGGGCGCAATTTTATTGAAGCTTGAATTCCCTATTTTTCCCGCAACGCCGTATCTGAAAATGAACTTTGGCGATTTTCCCGGGTTGATTGCAGGCTTTATGCTCGGTCCGCTTCTGGGCTGCCTCACACAAATACTGAGAGTTGTAATCTTCTTTTTTATTTTCGGCACATCCACCGGTGGCGTTGGCGAGCTTTCCAATATCATAGGCGGTATTATGATGGTTTTACCCGCCGCACTCATCTACAAGCATCACCGCTGCTTAAAGGGAGCATTTGTCGGAATGCTGATTGGTGCAATTTGCAATATTCTTTCCATGTGCGCATTCAATCTGTTTGTATTCTTCCCGATGTTTATGCCCGCAAATACGTTTGCAACAAATGTAAAAATCGTTTTTACTTGGGTGCTTGCGTTTAATGCCGTTCGCTGTGTCTGCAATGCATTGCTCACCTTTTTGCTTTATAAAAGGCTCAGAAAAATCATTGAATAATCTGAAGCTGCTCTCGCAGAGTGCGATTCTCAGCCAAAAATTTCGGAATGCTCTTTAAGAAGCAAACCGAAGGTGCGAACAAATACTGTACGCACGATTTATACCCATATAATGATAAAAGAGCAAACACGCAAGATTAAATTCTTGTATGTCTGCTCTTTTTTTTGCTACTCAAAATCGGGCTACGGCAAATTGCCGAGCCTTTATTTTTTTGTTGTACTATTAAATATGTAAGCGGTCTACTACGGTGGAGGCTATAATTTCGGGAGAAAGCCCTGCACAAAGCAGGCAAAGCTCAGAGAACCTTGCAGCCATCGGCGCCTTGGCGTCAAAATGCAGGCAAACAACTCTGCCGTTCTGCGATAGCTTCAAAACACTTTCTTCGTTATCCCCAATGCCGGGAGAGCAACAGATAACGGTGTTTTCAAAATCGGAAACACGGTTGCAGGCAAGAGATTCCGCATGCGCATAGCTTGCCTCTGCCTCAATTGCGTAATCGAAGGAAATCAGATCCGCAAGATCCAGATAGTATTTACCCGTTTTTTCTGCAATCAGCTTGGAAGCCTCGCTGACAAATTTCGCATTATTGCCAATGATAATAATGTTTTCAGTCTTCTTCATTATGATATACCAATGCCTGAATGCCAAGTCGGTAGCTATCGATACCGAACCCGGAAATGGTGCCCAAGCATACCGCCGAAAGCACCGACTTAGAACGAAACTCCTCTCTTGCGTACACATTGGAGATATGCACCTCTACAACAGGAACCTCGCATGCTTTTATAGAATCCCGAATGGCATAGCTATAGTGCGTATATGCGCCTGCATTCAGCACATAGCCATCTGCATCACCGGAATTGATCAGATCAATGATCTCACCTTCAAAATTCGTTTGCGTCCACGTGATGTCTGCACCGAGAAATTTTCCGTATTCCACCATATCCTTCATAATATCACGAAGTGTTTTGTTACCGTAAATTTCCGGTTCTCTTTTGCCGAGCTTATCGAGATTCGGCCCGTTGATGATCATGATTTTCATAGTATTCTCCCTGAAGCGATCAAACGCTTGTAATCAAAGACAAAAACTGCTTCACCGCAAAAAATGCACTCGTGGCACTATCTGCAGTATTTAATACGTTACCTATTTTTGCCGAGGTAAACGTCATTTCATACATTCCGTCTCCATCGGTATCGGAAAGCTTCAAAACCACTGTACCGTATTCACCCGTACCGTAAATTTCAGATTCAGAAACACCTATCGCATGCAAACGTACAAGCGCTTCCGTGTGGGGATGACCGTATTTGTTATCCACTCCGTAGCTGATAACCGCATATTCAGGACGAACAACATCCAGAAAGGCTGCCGTAGTGGAGCCGCTGCTGCCGTGATGCCCAACCTTTAACACGTCTACATCGTAGTAGCTCTTTTGCATACCGCCAATCTGAACAGCATCGGCAAACCATTCCTCTGAGGTTTCGTTTGCATCTCCCGTGAACAGAATTTTTCTGCCGCCGTACGACAGCTGCATAATGGGAGAAATTGCATTCTTGCTTTCGCTACTACTGCTTTTTACGGAGGAATACTGCTCTAACGTAGGGATGATAAAATCGAAGTGCCAGCCGTTTTCTACACTGCCGAAATCCGCATTATAATCGCTGAAGCAATCGACAACACCCTGCTCATTTTTTACTGCTTCCAAAAAAGCGGAATACGCCTTGGTGTCGATGATATCCTCTGCGACATTGGGGCGGTATACCTTTTTGACCTCGTATTTATTCAGAACATCATCCATCTTGCCTACGTGATCCTCATCGGAATGGGTAAGAACAAGATAGTCGAAGGTGGTGATTCCAAGGCCGTCTATATAATCCAGTATAAGGTTGCTTGATTTTCCCGGGCCGGCGTCGATAATCATGGTTTCGCCACCGGGAAGCTGTAAAACAATTCCATCCCCCTGCCCTACATCCACAAAATGGATCACAAGCTCACCCTTTGCAGGAGCAAGTGAGGGATCCTTGGAAGAATCAGGGGTGTTTTGCGGCAGAAAAACGGAAAGAAAATCC
Organism: Clostridia bacterium; assembly: GCA_017407365.1. GTDB lineage: Bacteria > Bacillota > Clostridia > Christensenellales > HGM11417 > RGIG2219. Next base: position 3,873 of record JAFQWR010000066.1, on the reverse strand, counting down.
TTTAAGGTTTCCGGGCTGCTTTTATACCAGAAGGCAAATATTACAAGCAACAGAATGCAAAGCAATAGCAATGCAAAAGCCGCCTTTGCCTGCCGTTTTGCCACCTTAATTCCCTCTCCCGACGCTTTATAAGCATGTCTGCGCGCATTTTTAATCGGTTTTTTAGCCACAATTCCTCCTGCGTAAAATCACTTTGATAAATTGCAAATGCTATTTTGCATTACGTGTTTTATAGCATCAGCTCTTCCCACTCTGCGTATAATGCTTCCAGCTCGCCCACTATCTGCACAACAGCATCGTTGATCTCCTGAAGCTTTTTATAATCGCTGACCGTTTCGGGCAAGGACATCCGCTCCTGCAGCATCGCCTGAGCCTCTTCCTGTTCAGCAATAAGCGCTTCAACCTCTGTTAATCGATTTTTTCGGCGAACCTCCTCGGCTCGTTGCTTGGCCGTACGATAGCCGCCGCCCGTAGCCTTGGGCTGAGGAGCAACAGGTTCAGCAACGGAAGCAGCCTCTGCCTCCTTCTTTTTAGCGGCAAGCATAGCGTCGTAATTACCCGTATACAGCCTGCCCTTGCCGCCGTCTAATTCCAACACGTGCGTTGCGACTGCATTGAGAAGGTAACGGTCGTGCGAAACAAAAATAACCGTTCCGCCGTATTCCTTTAAGCCTGCCTCTAACGATTCCTTGCTTTCTAAATCCAAGTGGTTGGTTGGCTCGTCAAGCAAAAGCGTGTTGCGCTTTTCGGCAATAACAACCGCAAGACCAAGCTTTGCACGTTCTCCACCGGACAAAACCCCTACCTTTTTTGAAACATCCTCTGCACTCAACCCCACTTGCGCCAAAAGCCCACGCGCCTGATGCTGTACCCAAAGAGAATGCCTGTTCCACAGCTCCTCTAAAACGGTGTGCTCAAAATTAAGATTGTTGTTTTCCTGATCGTAATAGCTGAGCTGTACCTGACCGCCCCAGCCAATGGTGGTCTCCTTGCCAAGCCCTCCGAAGCAAGCAAGAGCCTCTTTCAGAAGCGTTGATTTTCCCGTGCCGTTGGCACCCACGATAGCAAGCCGCTCTCCCCTGCGTACGGTGAGAGTCAAGCCCTCTACAAGCGTTTTTCCCGGCACCTTAACGGTATGCTCCTTCAGCCTGAAAACTTCCTTCAAGGATTCACTTTCGTGCTGAAAACGGAACACAGGCGGCTCGGGTGGGGGCGCGGGACGCTCTACGATATCCATCGCCTCGATTTGCTTTAAGCGACTTTTTGCCATTTTAGAGGTGGAAGCACGCACAATATTGCGTTGCACGTAGTCTAGCTTTTGCTCGATTTCAAGCTGCTGCTTTTCGTACTCCTTGCGCTGACGCTCCCTTCTTTCTGCTTTAAGCACCTTGTACTTGCTGTAATTGCCACGGAAGGTCTGCAGCTTATGCGCCTCTATCTCCCACACAGATGTAACTGTTTTATCTAAAAAATAGCGATCGTGCGAAACAATAATCACGGCGCCTTTTACGCTCTGCAGGTAGCCTTCAAGCCACCCAAGGGATGCAAAGTCGAGATGGTTGGTGGGCTCGTCCAGAATCAGAAGCTCGAAGGGAGAAAGCAAAAGCTTGCATACCGCAAGACGTGTTTTTTCGCCTCCGCTCATATTGGCAATGCAGTCGTCAAATCTGCCTGCAAAGCCCATTCCGTTCAGCACGGTTTTGATTTTTACCTCTGCCTGATAGCCCTCATTTGCATCAAAAAAGGCTTGCTCTTTATCAATTTCTCTCAGACACGCCCTGTATTCCACGGTATCAACCGTAAGAGAAGCAAGGCGATCGCGCAGTGTATGCATGCGCTGCTCACAATCAAAAACGGGCTGTAAAACAGAACGCATCTCCTCCATCACGGTGCGCGAGGAGCTTACTGCCTCCGTCTGCTTCAAGCATCCTACCGATAAATCCTTTTTTCGGAAAACCTCTCCCTCATCGGGCTGAAGCTCGCCCGTAAGCAGAGCAAGAAGTGTACTTTTGCCTGTTCCGTTTGCACCAATAAGGCCAATTTTCTCTCCCTCGGAAACGGTAAGAGAAATGTTATTCAGCACTGTTTTTTCGTCGTATCCAAAGGTAACACCTTCTAATGCGGCAATCATAATTCCTCTTCCTTTTTGGTAAAGCCGAGTTTTTTCATAACGGAAATAAAATAAGGGGGCAAGGGCGCAGAAAACGTTTTCCATTCGCCAGTTACGGGATGGTTGAACGCAAGCCGAAAGGCGTGCAGCAGCTGCCCCTCAAGATGAAACGGATCCTTTTCCGGTCCGTATACGGTATCCCCCACAATGGGATGATGTATATGCTTGCAATGCACACGAATCTGATGCGTTCTGCCCGTTTTCAGATCAAAGCGCACCAACGAATATCCGTTTACTCTTTCTAATACGGTAAATTCCGTGATGGCTTGCTTGCCGTCTGCCACCACAGCCATTTTTTTACGGTCCTTTAAGCTTCTGCCGATATTGGTAATGATTACCCCGCTATCCTCTTTAACAACGCCGTAAACAAGTGCAACGTACGTTCTGCGGCAGGTTTTTAATGCAATCTGCTCTGCTAAGGATCGGTGCGCAATATCGTTTTTGGCAACCACTAAAAGCCCTGAGGTGTTTTTATCCAGACGATGCACAATGCCAGGGCGAAGCGTGCCGTTGATACCGCTGAACTGATTCAGCGAAAAAAGCAGAGCATTGACAAGCGTGCCTGAATAGCAGTTATTTGCAGGATGCACGGTAAGCCCCTGCTGTTTGTTGATAACGGCAAGAGAATCATCCTGATATACGATATCCAAGGGAATATCCTCGGGGAGCGCCTCGGTAATGGCAAGGTCGGGCACGGCAAGCGTCACAGTCTGCCCGCTTTTAAGCGAAAAGCCCGCCTTCTTGCACGGCTCACCCTGCACGGTAACAGCACCCTCCTCAATCAGCGTTTTTACGTGGGAGCGGCTGAATTCAGAACGCTCTGTTAAAAAAACGTCCAGCCGACAGGGAGCATCTGCCACATAGCTCTCATACCTCATCCGCATCAGACGAAGCACTCTGCTCCGCCTCCTCCTGCTTCACTTCGCCTTCTGCAGCAGAATCGGAAGCCTCCGCCATCAATGCAAGATCCGCAGGCTCGGCGTCCTCTTGCTCAACACATTCCGCACCCTCTGCCGTAATCGGCTCCTTTTTCTCTTTATAAATAAAGATATAATAAAAAGCGAACAAAAATACGCCAACGGTCAGGGCACAATCTGCAACGTTGAACGTCGGGAAGCTGATAAAATCGAAGCTGATAAAATCGCGTACGTAATGAAACACGATTCGGTCAACAAGGTTGCCCACAGCGCCGCCGATAATCAGCGAAAAGGTAATCATCAGCATCTTTTCTTTTTTGCCGTAAATAACAAGTATTGCAGAAAAGGCAATAACCGAAACGATGGTTAAAATAATAAAGAAGGTGCGTGCGTGCTCCCAATCTCCTAAAAAGCTGAACGCCGCGCCCGTATTCTTAACGTAGTAGAAATTGATGATATGGGGAATAATCACCCTTTGCTCATATAAATCAAAGCTGTTCATCACCAGATGCTTGCTCAATAAATCCACAAGCAAAACAGCCGCCACGATAAAAAAGGCGTAAAACATATAGCTGTATGTCTGCCACAGCCTACGAAGCCATCCTTTCTTTTCCATAATAGTTTGCCCTCCCTTATCAAGCACGTGTAACAATTTTAACGCCGCCCGGCACAAGCAGATAGGAGGCATTTTCTAAAGGAGTGATATTGCCCGAAAGCGCATACACCGCACCCGAAAGCAAATCGGTGATGCGTTGCCCGATGGCAGGATCAAGCTCGCCAAGCTTA
>JAFQWR010000065.1 GCA_017407365.1 Clostridia bacterium | reverse complement strand
CCGAATTCTTCTACGATTCTATCTGGGCGCTGATTATCCCCGGCTGCTGTGCCTCCTACTACGTAATCCTGATCCGCAACTATATGTACGGCATCCCCGATTCCCTCAGAGAGGCGGCAAAGATAGACGGCGCAAACGACATCATCATTTATCTCACCGTGATATTGCCCCTTTCCGTTCCCGTGTTCTGCACCATCTTTCTGTATGCGGCAGTCAGTGCGTGGAACAACTGGATGGGTCCGCTTCTGTACCTCAACGACAAAAGCAAATACCCCTTGCAATATTTCATTCAGCAGGTGCTGAACAACATCAATTCCATGTACTCTTCCACGGGCGATTCCATCGTGCCGAGTGAATCTGTAAAAATGGCGTGTGTTATCGTGGGCTCGCTTCCCATGATTATCATCTATCCGTTCATTCAGAAGTATTTCATTCAGGGCACGAATATGGGCGCCGTGAAGGAATAAAAAAAGGAGAAACAATATGAAAAAACTGAAAAGATTTCTGGCGCTTGCCCTTGCGGTAATCACCGTTGCTTCCGCTTTTGCACTCACTGCCTGCGGAGATAAGACGGGTAAAGACGGCGACGTATACACGCTGGAGTTTTACCGCACACGCGCCAATAATATGACAGAGGGCACCTACGAGGCTGAGGTTACCGCCGCACTTGAAGAAAAGTTCTTTGCAGACACCGGCACCAAAATCAAGCTGGTGATGAATATGATGGAGGCAGAGGATTTAGAGCAGAAGATCAACGTCGGCATCGGCAATTCCAAGGTAAAAATCGACGCCTTCTGCTCGCAGCTTGCGGCAGATTCCTCCGCATCCCTCGTGTATAAGTATTGCTCCGACAGCTACGGCTCGGCAAAGAATTTGCAGGAGCTGGTAGAAACGCACGCCCCCGACTTTATGAGGCTCATCCGCGATCACGATGAGGACGGCATGGTAGAGCGCTCGGGCTACTTTATGATCAACGGCGAAATGCAGTTCAAGGCGCTGCCCTCTGTCTACAATACCAACTACTACGCAATGATGCTGCGTAAGGATTATTGGAGAGAGGCATACGAGGCAGGCAAAACGGCATTGAACCCCGAAGATTACGATACCTCCTTCGAGGGCTACAAGCGTCTTACGCTGGCGCAGTTCGAGGAGGTTATGACTGCCATCAAGCAGACGGAAGAAAATGTCACCTACCCCGTAACCGGCTTCTCGTGGGATATTGCACGTACCATTGGTGCATCCTGCTTCAACACCATGCTCAACTGGGTAGTAGACGAAAACGGCAAGCTGATGCCCTATCAGTTTTCTGAGGAATACGGCGAGCTCTTAGAGCTTTGCCGCAAGTGGGCAAGCAACGGTATCTGGGAGAAGGATTCCTCCTCTACCACCGACGATACCAGAACCAACAACTTCCTGGCAGGCAAGCACGCCGCATATCTGGTATACCCCGACGTAGAGCAGCTGATCAACATCTCCAACAGACTTTCCGCATACGACGCCACCTCCGAGTGTATGCTCATTGCGCCCTTAAAGAAGGACGAACAGACGGAAACCTACGGCTTCTATACCCAGCCTGCGGCATTCCAGGGTCTGTGCATTCCCTTCGACGGCAACAATACCGAGGTTCTGCTGCAATTCATCAACTGGCTGTATCGCGATGCAGAAAACTACGAGCTTGCAAAATACGGCATCAAGGGCGAGCATTGGGTAGAGGGTCAGCCCTACACCGCTACGGTAAACGGCAAGAGCATCACCTACAAAACCTGGGCATATCCCACCGCCAAGATTGCGGAATACAGCAAAAACAGACCGTACTCCGGTTGCTGGGAGCTTCTGGTGAACGTCAACCTTTCGGAGCGTCTGAACGATATGTGGTCGCCCAATCAGAAGCGCTGGTACGTGTACTCCACGCAGGAATGCGAGGGTCAGAGCGTAGAAAGCTCGGTGCAGGGCATTATGCTGCCCGAGGTTCCCGTAACCATCAACAGCGGCACCTATCAGCAGGCTGTTTCCGACGCCGCTAAAATCTACGGCAATGCGGTTGCAGGCAAGTCTTACGGCGCATACGCAACCATCACCGAGGCAATTCTTGCCGTAAAGGAGCAGGCATTCTCGACCGCATCCGAGATCCTGAATTTCTATCAGACCAAATATGACGAATACATCGATTGGTTCAGCAAAAATCTGTAAGAGGAAGTGTTATGAAAATCAAAAAAGGCATTGCTTTACTGATTTCTCTTCTTTTGCTTGTGCTTATCTGCGCCTGCGGTGAGAATGAAACACCCAAAAGCGAGTACATCGGTGCAGACGAGCTTGCCGCAGGGGTAGAGCCCGGCTCGCTCGGGCTTTATATCAGCGAAAAGAACGAGATCGGCGCATACATGGGCTGGGGCGCAGAGGTAGACCCCTACTTTCTTTCCTTTGTGGGTCAGCCCAAGCACACGGGCGAGGGCGAAAGCCACACCGTGGCAGAGGAGGATTGGAACAGCTATATTCTTACCTCCATGCAGGAGATG
>JAFQWR010000064.1 GCA_017407365.1 Clostridia bacterium | reverse complement strand
TTCGTCACGTATTCGTAAAGCTCTACAATAAGGGGCTTATCTACCGCGGCAGTCGCATCATCAACTGGTGCCCCTGCTGTAAAACGGCTATTTCGGACGCAGAGGTTGAGTTCAGCGAGAAGGAAGGTCATTTCTGGCATATCCGCTATCCTGCAGCAGACGGCGGTGAGGGCGTTATCATTGCCACCACCCGTCCCGAAACGCTTCTTGGTGATACCGCAGTAGCAGTAAATCCCAAGGATAAGCGCTATAAAGATCTTGTGGGAAAAACGCTGATTCTGCCCCTCACGGGAAGAGAAATCCCCGTGGTTGCCGATGACTACGTAGATATGGAATTCGGCACGGGTGCTGTTAAAATTACCCCTGCGCACGACCCCAACGACTTTGAGGTTGGTCTTCGCCACGAGCTTCCCGTAATCCGCGTAATGGATGACGGCGGTGTAATCAACGAGCTTGGCGGCAAATATCAGGGATTAGACCGCTACGAGGCGCGCAAGCAGATTGTAGAGGACTTAAAGGCGCTTGGTCTGCTCGTTAAAATTGAGCCCCACGTGCATAACGTCGGCGAGTGCTACCGCTGTCATACCGTTATCGAGCCCATCGTTTCCAAGCAGTGGTTTGTAAAGATGAAGCCCCTTGCGGAGCCTGCAATTGCCACCGTAAAGAATAAAGAAATCAAGTTTATTCCGAAGCGCTTCGAAAAGATTTATTTCAACTGGATGAATAACATCCGCGACTGGTGTATTTCCCGTCAGCTGTGGTGGGGACACCGTATTCCTGCATGGTACTGCGACAAATGCGGCAAGATGACCGTTTCCGAAACGGATATCACCGTATGCCCGCATTGCGGCGGTGCGCTCCGTCAGGATGAGGACGTATTGGATACGTGGTTCTCCTCGGCGCTGTGGCCCTTCTCTACGCTTGGTTATCCCGATAAAACGGAGGATCTGGAATATTTCTATCCCACCGATGTTCTCGTAACCGCATACGATATCATCTTCTTCTGGGTAGCACGTATGATTTTCTCAGGCCTCGAGCATATGCAGGAGATTCCCTTCAAGGATATTCTCATCACCGGTCTTGTTCGTGACGAGCAGGGCAGAAAGATGAGTAAGTCTCTCGGCAACGGTATCGATCCGTTGGAAATCATCGACCGCTACGGTGCTGATACCCTGCGCTTCTCTCTGCTGAACGGTGTTGCGCCCGGTAGTGACACGCGCTTCTCGGAGCGTAAGGTAGAGGGCTGCAGAAACTTTGTCAATAAGCTGTGGAACGCATCCCGCTTCGTTCTGTTAAACTGCGAAGGGCACGAAATCAAGCCGCTTTCCGAGGTGAAGCTGAGCCTTGCAGACCGTTGGATCTTAAAGCGTATGAACGATGTAGTCCGTACCGTTACCCGTAATATGGAAAAATACGAGCTCGGTCTTGCGACTGCCGCCGTTTACGACTTTATGTGGACGGAATTCTGCGATTGGTATATCGAAATGGCAAAGCCCATGCTCTACGGTGTAGACGAGCAGAAGCGTAGCGATACACTTTCCGTTCTGGTACACGTATTGAAGGTAACCCTGCAGCTTCTGCATCCCTTTGTTCCCTTTGTAACCGAGGAAATCTGGAAGAACGTACCCACGGCAGAGGGTAGCATCATGATGAGCACCTTCCCCGTATACGACAAAAAGCTGAACTATGCTAAGCACGCAAAAACGATGTCGCAGATGATGGATCTCATTCGTAGCATCCGTAACGTGCGTGCAGAGCTCGGCGTGGTGCCCTCCAAGCGTACCAAGCTGTTCATTGCCGCAGGTGCCAACAAAAGAGCGGTGTCCTCGTGCAGCTTGTATTTAGAAAAGCTTGCCTCGGCATCCGAGCTGATTTTCGTGGAAAGCAAGGAGCAGATCGGAGAGGAAACGATGTCGGTAACCTCGCCTCTGTGTGACGTATACCTTGCACTCGGAGAGCTGGTAGACCGTCAGAAGGAAATCGAGCGCCTCACCGAGGAGCTTGCACACGCACAGGCAGAAATCGACCGTGCAGAAAAAATGCTCGCCAACAAGGGCTTTACCGATAAGGCGCCCAAGGCGGTGGTGGATACTACCCGTGAAAAGCTGGAAATGCAGCAAAAGCTTGCCGCGCAGATCCGTGAAAAGCTTGCCTTCTTCAATAAATAACAGGTTCAAAAAAAGAGCTGTCGCATTTTGCGGCAGCTCTGCTTATACAGAGGTTTTTTATGTTGGTTACACATACCATTCCGCCCGTTTTTAACGCAAGCAGTAAGGTGCTGGTGCTGGGGAGCATCCCTTCTCCTGCCTCCCGTGCGCAGGGCTTTTTTTACGGACATCCGCAAAACCGCTTCTGGCAGGTGCTGAGTGCTGTGTTGGGTGAGCCCTTGCCCCAAACGGTGGAGCAGAAAAGGGAAATGCTGCTGAGGCGCGGCATTGCTCTTTGGGATGTTTTATATTCCTGCGAGATCGAGGGAGCCTCCGATGCCACCATCAGAAATCCCGTTCCCAACGACTTTTCCCGAATTTTTGAGGCTGCAAAAATCCGTAAGGTTTTTACCACGGGAAAAAGAGCGTATGCGCTGTATACTGAGCTGACGGGCGGCGAGGCAGTCTGCCTGCCCTCTACAAGCCCGGCAAACCGAGCAGTAGGAATCCCTCGGCTTATGGAGGCATACAGTATGATTGCGGAGGTGCTTTCCGACTGATTGCCGTGACGTAGGCTTTGCGTCAGCTTCGCTTAAAGGGCAGAAGGTCATCCTCGTCGCTGCTATGATCGGAAATAAAGCTGTTTTTCAGCAGCACTCCCCGTTCGATGCTTTCGTTGCCGTGCTTTTTCCTTATAGCGTCCACCACACTGCCAAGCCTTCGGTGCTTTTCCGATTGCGGCGTATCGAACATACTTTGCTGACGCGGAATGTCTGTGGCGGTAAGAGCAAAGGTGTTTACCGTCAGCGTGCGGATGGGATTCTCTGCGTGAAAGAGCTGAGAGAACAATTCTTCTGCCGCCGTTGCAATTTCGGTTGCGGTGTCGGTGGGGGGTATTTGCTTTTGCTTGGAAACGCATTGCAGGCTGTGGTCACGCAGGTGAACCTGCACGCCGCCTGCCAGATAGCCGTATCTGCGGAGCCGTGAGGCAATCATTTCGCTCAGCCCCTGCACGGTTAAATGCGCTTCCCCGAGGGTTTTGATATCCTGCGAAAGGGTGACGCCGTGCCCGACGCTTTTGATTTCTCTTTTTTCGTAATAGCTTTTTACCCGGTCGCTTTCATTGCCTGAGGCGGCATTTTTTAGACGTGCGCCCATAACGCCAAAGTGCTTACTAAGCAGGGCTTCATCTGCACGGGCAAGGTCGCCGAGGGTAAAAATATTCAGCTTATGCAGTCGCTTTGCCGTTTGCTCACCCACAAAAAGCATTTCAGAGGCAGGCAGTCTCCACACCGTTTCAGCCATATTTTCAGGGGTGATCACGGTGGTTGCATCAGGCTTTTTCATATCGGAGCCGAGCTTTGCAAGTGTTTTGGTGTGTGCAACGCCAACCGATATGGTAAGCCCGACTTCCCTTTTAACCCGATTCCGTATTTCGTTTGCAATATGCACCGCATCACCAAACAGCAGCTTGCTTGCGGTTACGTCCAGCCAGCATTCGTCCAGACCGAAGCTTTCTACAAGGTCGGTATATTCCAGATAAATTGCCTGCACGCGGCGGGAATATTCAAAATACAAATCAAATTGCGGAGGCACGGTGATAAGGTCGGGGCATTTTTGCTTGGCTTGCCAGATGGGCTCAGCGGTTTTCACTCCGCATTGCTTTGCAAGTGCATTCTTTGCAAGCACAATGCCGTGCCTTTTTTCGGGATCACCGCAAACGGCGAGCGGAACGTCACGGAGTGCGGGGTTCAGTGCGCATTCGCAAGAGGCGTAAAAATTATTCAGATCGCAGTGCAATATGGCAGGGTACGGCATAAAACGCCTCCTTTTTCTATATTATACCATAAAACATATGTTTTGATAAAGAAAAATACGGGGGTATACCCGAAAACCAATTGCATTTTTTTCAACTTTTTTATATAATGAAAGAGAGCGGATTTTTTTCGTCCGCCGTAAAAGCAAAACGGAGTGGCTATGAAGGTTCAAAAAGCTGTGATTCTTGCGGCAGGAAGCGGCACACGCTTTCTTCCTATTACAAAATCCCTTCCCAAGGCAATGCTTACCATAGTAGATAAGCCCGCCATTCAATACGTGGTGGAGGAGATCGTTGAGGCAGGCATCCGTGATATCCTGATCGTGGTTTCTCCCGGGCAGGAGGCATTGCGCAGGTATTTTACCGTGGGGTACGATACCCAAAGGCTGATGCGCCGTGGCTTAACCTATCAGGCAGAAGCAATCAAAAAAATAGATGAAATATCTGTGGGTATTTCCTTCATAGAGCAGCCTGCCCCCACGGGCTCGGCTCACGCCGTGCTTCTGGCGGAGGAGTTTGCAGGTGGCGAGCCTCTTGCCGTTTTGAACGCAGACGATGTGGTATACGGCGATAAGCCTGCAATCGGCGAGCTGATCGAGTCGTATGAAGCCGAAAACGTGAGCGTTGTAGGCGTTCAGGAGATTGCCGCAGAGGAAGTGGTAAAATACGCCGCCATCGCATACAGCGAGAAGCAGGGCGATGTTTACCGTGTTACCGATTTTATCGAAAAGCCCACCTTGCAGGCGGCACCCTCGCGCATTGCCTCCTTGGGCAGATACATTGTTACTCCCGAAATTTTTTCTGAAATCCGTTCGCTTTCCGTTGGTGCTAACGGGGAGTATCAGCTTACCGATGCGCTTTGTGCGCTTGCCAAAAGGGGGAAGCTGATTGCCCGTGTATTTCATGGCAGACGCTACGATATCGGGGATAAAGAGGGTTATGCAGAGGCCGTATACGAATATGCGCTCAGACATCCGCAGATTGGGCAGTCTTTTATGGAATACTTGCAGAAG
>JAFQWR010000063.1 GCA_017407365.1 Clostridia bacterium | reverse complement strand
CGAGGTGGCGCGGCATTATCAATAAAGGCGGTTACGGGTAAACCCATTAAGCTGTGTGGTATTGGAGAAAAAATGGGCGATCTTGAGCCCTTCTATCCCGACCGTATGGCAAGCCGTATCCTTGGCATGGGTGACGTTTTAACGCTGATTGAGCGTGCGCAGGAGATGGTCACCGAGGAGCAGGCAGAAAAGCTGGAAAAGAAGTTCAAAGAGGCGAATTTCACCTTTGACGACTATTTAGAGCAGTTCGAAAATATGAAAAACCTTGGCTCCATGCAGGACATCATGGCAATGATTCCCGGTATGAGCGGCAGGTTGAAGGATGTGCAGATCGACGAGCGTCAGATTGAGCGCACCAAGGCAATTATCCGCAGTATGACGCCCGAGGAGCGTCGCAATCCGCAGGTATTAAACGGCTCCCGACGTAAGCGCATTGCGCTTGGCAGCGGCGTTACCGTGCAGGAGGTCAATGCTCTTATCAAGCAATACGAGCAGACCAACCAGATGATGAAGGCAATGCGCGGCGGCAAGCGCGGCAGGCGTTTTCCCTTCGGCTTTTAAGCAAATAAATATTTTTTAGATATATTCGGAGGTTTCAATTATGGCAGTTAAAATGAGATTAACCCGTATGGGTGACAAGCGTTCTCCCTTCTACCGCATCGTTGTATGCGATGCACGCGTTGCAAGATCGGGCGAGTACATCGACAAAATCGGTCACTACAACCCCATCATGAACCCTGCAGAGGTAGTAATCAACGCAGAAAAGGCAAAGGAATGGCTTGCTAAGGGCGTTCAACCCACCGACACCGTTCGTCAGCTGTTGATCGATCAAGGCATTCTGCCCAAGCCCACCAAGCTCAGCGCGCCCAGAAAAGTAAAAGCAAAGAAGGATTAAGCGCTTGACGCGTTTATGGCATTTGGGAGGTAATCATGCAAGATAAGATTGTTCGTCTTGTAGAATTCATCGTGCGTGAATTTGCCGAGAATCAAGAGGAAATCAGCATTACCGTAGAAGAAAAGGAAGATCAGATCAACATTGTTGTTACCGCATCTGCTACCGATATGGGTAAAATCATCGGCAAGCAGGGCAGAATTGCAAAGTCTATCCGTACGATCGTAAAATCCGTTTCTTCCAAGGAAAAGAAAAAATACTTTGTGGAAATCCGCGATCAGGTTGCGGCAGAATAGCAGAGTTCAGCGGGGCCGTGGTTCTTTTCACGGTCCCTTCGTTTTTGTAAGGAGAGTTTTGTTATGAACAGTCGCATTGTAATCGGCACCGTTGCAAAGCCGCAGGGCATTTGCGGCGAGCTGAAAATTCAGCCTCTTACCAACGATATCAGCCGTTTTCTGCAATTAAAAAGGGTATATCTTGGCGAGGCAACCCAATCGACCAAGGTGCTTTCCGCAAGAATCGGCGGTGGCGGAGAGGTGTTTTTGTTTATCGAAAGAGTGGCAGACCGCAATGCGGCAGAGCTTTTGCGCGGGGTTACCCTTTCGGTGGACAGAGAAGATGCCGTCAAGCCCGAGGGCAGTTATTTTTTGTGTGACCTCATTGGCTGTAAGGTAGTTTTTGAGGACGGCAGAGAAATCGGTACTCTTACGGACGTGCTGCAAAATGCGCCCGTGGACGTCTACTGCGTAAAAACCCCGAAGGGTATGGCAATGTTTCCCGCGCTCAGCCGTGTGTTTGCGGCAATCGAGGTGGAAAAGGGCGTTATCACCGTGAAGGAAGAAATGTATATGCAGGTTGCAAGCCTGCCCGAGGAGAAGTAAACGCCGTATGCGGATTGATATTTTAACGCTTTTCCCCGAGATGTTTGCTCCCCTTTACAGCTCTATTTTAGGGCGTGCGGTAAAGGGAAACAAGCTTGAGCTGAACGTGGTAAACATCAGGGATTATGCGCAAAACAAGCACAAAAGCGTAGACGATACACCCTTTGGCGGCGGTGCGGGAATGGTAATGACCTGTCAGCCCGTTTACGATGCCGTAATGGCGTTAGACCCCGCGCACGAGGCAAGGCGTATCTATCTTTCGCCCAAGGGCAGAACGCTTACGCAGGCGGCTGTTATGGAATACAGCAAGAGCTATACACGTCTGCTTTTGCTCTGCGGTCACTATGAGGGAATCGATCAGCGTGTGCTGGATATGCTGGTGGATGAGGAGCTTTCGGTGGGCGATTATGTGCTTACGGGCGGAGAGCTTCCCGCAATGGTGCTGGTGGATGCGGTAGCAAGATATCTGCCCGAGGTTCTGCACGCAAGCGAATCGGTAGAGGAGGAAAGCTTCAGTGCAAGCCTGCTGGAATATCCTCATTATACCAAGCCTGCAGAGTGGCAGGGGGTAAAGGTACCGGAGGTTTTGCTTTCGGGCGATCATGCAAAAATTGCGGCGTGGCGAAAGCGGATGGCAGAGGAGGAAACGGCAAAAAAACGCCCCGACCTCTATCAGAAATATATCACCTCAGAGCCGTATCTTAAGGAGGAGGCTGCACGCATCAAGCGTGAAAAGCGCAGGCAACAGCGGCTTGCCAAAAAGAAAAAGGATGAGGAATAAAAAACAAAGCGTTCTCTGTATCATAGAGAACGCTTTTTTGATTGTATGCCTTTCATTTGCGTGCTGCATTTTTGCTCGTTTTTTTTGCAAGCGCGGCATTTTTTTTGGTATTTACTCGCCGTCGCCCCATACCTCGTCTATAGTAGAGGGAGCATCGGGCTTATGCAGAGCCTCGTGGATGCGTGCGGCAAGCTGAGAGGAAATGCCCTCGGCTTCTGCAAGCTCTTCAACGGATGCCTGCTTCAGCTTTTCTAAGCTGTGGAATTTTTTATACAGGGCGGCACGCTTTTTGGGCCCTATGCCCTCAATTTCGCTCAATGCGCTTTCAAAGCGCTTGTTGCGTAAGGAGCGGTGGTAGGTGATGGCAAAGCGGTGTGCCTCATCGCGTATGCGTTGCATCAGTCTGAGCGAAAGGTTGCTTTTGTCTAACCTGAGCGGCTCCTCCTGCTCGGTGGTGTATATTTCCTCATCCCGCTTGGCAAGGGAAACGATGGGGATGCTGTACCCCTGATTCTGCATTGCCTCACGTGCGTATTGCAGCTGTACCTTGCCGCCGTCTATGATAAGCAGGTCGGGCAGGGGCAAAAATGCCTCATCGCCTGATTTTGCGCGCATAAGCCTGCGTGAAAGTGCCTCATACATACTGGCAAAATCGTTGCTTCCCTCCACCGTTTTGATGCGGAAGCGGCGGTAGTCTGCCCGCGCGGGGGCACCGTCGAAGAATACCACCATGGAGGCGGTTTTATCCGTGCCCGAGATGTGTGAAATATCGTAGCATTCCATCCGTCTTGGCGGTGTGGGCAGGTGCAGGTATTCCTGCAGCTTATACATGGCTCCCGTGGTGAGCTCCTCCTGGCGGCGGTGGCTTTCCATCGTTTTATACAGATAGTCCTCGGCGTTTTTTCTTGCGGTCTGCACAAGCTCCTTGGGTACGCCCCTTTGCGGTGTGTGAAGCTCCACCCTTCTGCTCATTTTTTCGGTGAGGTAGGCGGCAATCTCCTTGCTGTCGGGCAGGGAGATATCCAGAAGAAGCTTCTGGGGGATGTCCGTTTCCTCGCGGTAGAATTGCAACAGGAAGGAGCGCAGGGTATCGGCGTTGTCTAAGGAAGCGTCCGATATTGTATAATTCCGTGCGCCCATCAGCTTGCCCTTGCGCACGTACTGCACGTTTACCACCGTCTCTGAGCCGTTGCTTGCACAGCCGAAAACGTCGTAATCTACGGGTGTAGCAAAAGCGGCGTGCTTTTTCTGCTGAAGCTTTTCCAGCGCCTTCAAACGGTCACGGTAGAGCATTGCCGTTTCAAATTCCTCGTTTTCTGCCGCCTGCATCATCTTTTCGGTGAAGATGCGTTGCATACCCTCGTCGTTGCCGCTCAGAAAGCGGATGACCTCGTCCACCGTTTCGGCGTATGCCTCGGCAGAAACGTTGCCCGTGCAGGGTGCCATACATCTGCCCATATGTGCATTCAGGCAGGGGCGCCGCTTGCTTTCAAGTCTGGCACAGCTCCTTAAGGGGTAGGCGGCGTGCACCAGCTCTAAAAGCTCCTTCACGCTTACACCCATATAAGGCCCAAAATACCGTGCGCCGTCCTTTTTCAGCCTGCGCGAAACGGTGATTCCGGGGAAGGGCTCTCTGCGGTTGATGCGTAAGTACGGGTAGTGCTTATCGTCCTTTAACAGAATGTTGTACTGCGGCTTGTACTTTTTGATCAGGTTAGATTCCAGAATCAGCGCGTCAAGCTCCGATGGCGTAATCACGTACTCAAAATACGCAATATGCGACACCATCGTCTGCACCTTGATGGGCTTCTGTGTAGCCTGAAAATATTGCCTTACCCTGTTTTTTAATACACGTGCCTTGCCCACATAGATGATCACGTCGTTTTCGTCGTGCATCAGGTATACGCCGGGAAGCTCGGGCAGGGTAGAAAGCTGTTGTGCGATTCTTTCATTCATATTGGCAGTATAGCACACTTGGGCGCAAAAATCAATCGTATTAGGTGAATTGCTCTAATCCTTTCAGCAAAAAGTCGGATATTTCCTGTGATTTAACCCGATAAAAGGTGATTTTTCCCTGCCTGATACCCTTCACAGCTCCCCCGTTGCGCAGGGTGCGGAGCTGATGGGATACGGTGGTCTGATTCAATTTCAGAATGCGGGAAAGGTCTGTCACGCACATGGGGGAGATGGAAAGCGCCGAAAGAATTTTCAGCCGTGTTTCATCTGCGTAAAGATCGAAAAACTCCGATAGCCTTGCAAGCTCCTGTTCGTTTGGTAAAAACTGATGCACCAGCCCTTGCGAGCGTTTGTCCAGCAGAAGCAAATCTTCCTGCATAGCATAGCCTCCTGATTATATCTTTTCACCTGTTCATTTTAGCATATTTTCCCCTGCCGCGGCATAGCGTAATTTAGACTGTTTTGTCGAAGAATGACAGAATCGGCAAAAAGGGAGGATGCTGCTATGTTGTTTGGCAATACGGGTGATAACGCCCTGTTGCTTCTTGTTTTGCTCTTTGTTTTTGCGGGAGGCGAAAGCTTTGACGTCACACAGCTGCTGCTGGCTCTTGCTCTGTTTTCTACACTAGGGCGCTCCTGTGAGAGCTATGAATGTCGGGGGGATTGCTCGTCCTCCTGCTCTGCACGGGTGGCGGCGGTATAATTGCGCTTAAAGGCGGTTTTCCTTTTGCGGGAGAGCCGCCTTTGCTTTGCGTGGCATTTCGCGTGATATTTGTGTGACGGATTGGTGCAAAAATCAGGAAAATGCAAGAAACCGCCCTTAAAACAATGACAAAAATTGTTTTTTTTGATATACTATATAAAATGCCGAATTTTGTAGGCTGATATGAGGAGGGTATACCGTATGCAATACTTCAGTACAAGAAGCAAGGAAAGGCGTATCAGCGCGGCTCAGGCTATTGTAGAAGGCATTGCGCCCGACGGCGGCTTGTATTTGCCCGAGCAGATTCCTGCCTTCACCAAGGAAGAGGCTGAGCTTTTACGGGAAAAGGATTATGCCTATCGCTCTGCCTACATCATGCAGAAGTTTTTAGAGGAGTTTTCCTTTGAAGAGCTTTACGAGGCAACGCAAAAGGCATACGGTCGTTTCGACGGAGATGCGGCACCCCTGGTAAAAATTGACGACGGTCTGTATATTTTAGAGCTGTGGCACGGCCCTACCCTTGCGTTTAAGGATATCGCACTCACCGTTTTGCCGCATCTGCTTGCGCTTTCCAAAAAGAAGCTTGGCATTCAGACGCATACGCGCATTCTGGTTGCCACCAGCGGAGATACGGGCAAGGCGGCTCTTTCGGGCTTTCAGGATGCCGAGGGTATATCCGTTGTGGTGTTTTATCCCTCAGAGGGCGTATCGCAGATGCAGAAGCTGCAAATGCAAACGCAGGAGGGCGAAAATGTTGCCGTATACGGCGTAAAGGGTAATTTTGACGACTGTCAGAGTGCGGTAAAAAGGATGTTTGCCGATGCGGAGCTGAGCGAGGAGCTCTTAAAGCGCGGCGTTACGCTTTCCTCTGCAAATTCCATCAACTGGGGCAGACTTCTGCCGCAAATCGTGTATTATATTTCTTCCTATATCGATCTTTTAGACGAAGAGCAGCTGAGCTGGGGCGACGGGGTAACCTTCGTGGTTCCCACCGGCAACTTCGGCAATATATTGGCAGGCTGGTATGCAAAGCAGATGGGCATTCCCGTAAAAAGGCTGGTGTGCGCATCCAACAGCAACTCCGTTCTTACCGATTTCTTCCGTAAGGGCGAATACAATGCCAACCGTGCCTTCTTAAAAACGATGTCGCCCTCTATGGATATTCTTGTTTCCGGCAACTTAGAGCGTCTGCTCTTTGAGATGTCGGGCAGAAACGACGTGCTGACGGCAGAGCGTATGGGCGCATTGAAGGAAAAGGGCGTGTATACCGTTTCAGATGCCGAAAAAGAGGCAATGGATGCAATTTTCTCCGCATACCGCGCCTCTGAGGATGACACGCTGGAAACGATCGTTGCCTTCTTCGACGAATACGATTATCCGTTAGATCCTCATACCGCTGTCGGTATGTATGCAGCAGGGGAATACCGCGAGGAATCGGGCGGGGAGGAATCCATTGTGGTGCTTTCCACTGCAAGCCCGTATAAATTCCCGCAGGATGTTTTGTTTGCCATCACGGCAGACGAGCAGAAGGATTGCTTCCGTGCCTGCAAGCAGCTGCTTGCGGAAACGGCTATGGAAATACCGCAGGGTATTCTGGAATTAAAAACGAAACCAAAGCGTCATACGGCTGTGCTTACCGTAGACCAGCTGAAGGACGCCGTTCTACAAAGGTAAAGAGGTGAAATCATGGCAGAACAATCGGTAGAACAAAAAAAGATACTGTTTTCCGGCATTCAGCCCACGGGCATTTTAACGCTCGGCAATTATATAGGCGCCATCCGCAACTGGATTCATCTGCAGGAGGAATACGAATGCATCTTTTGCGTGGTGGATATGCACGCAATCACCGTGCGTCAGGAGCCTAAGGAGCTTCGTAAAAACACGCTTTCACTGCTTGCACTCTATCTTGCGGCAGGTATCGATCCATCTAAAAGCACGCTGTTTGTGCAGTCTCACGTGCCTGCGCACGCAGAGCTTGCGTGGGTGCTGAATTGTAATTCCTATCTGGGCGAGCTTTCCCGCATGACGCAGTTTAAGGATAAATCCAAGAAGCAGGGCGCAAATATCTCGGTCGGTCTTTTAGATTATCCCGTGCTGATGGCGGCGGATATTCTGCTTTATCAGACGGCACTTGTGCCGGTTGGCGCAGATCAGAAGCAGCACTTAGAGCTTTCCCGCGATATCGCAATACGCTTCAACTCGCACTACAGCCCCACGTTCACCGTGCCGGAGCCGTACATTCCCAAAACGGGCGCGCGCATTATGAGCCTGCAGGATCCTACCTCTAAAATGAGCAAGAGCGATCCCAACGAAAACGGCTATATTTCCCTGCTGGATACGCCCGATGTAATTATGCGCAAGTTCAAGCGTGCCGTCACCGACAGCGATGGTTGTGTGCGTGCGGCGGAGGATAAGCCCGGTGTCACCAATCTGATGTCTATCTACGGCGCCATCACGGGCAAATCGATGGAGGCAATCGAGCAGGAGTTCGAGGGCAAGGGCTACGGCGATTTCAAAACCGCTGTGGCAGACGCCGTTATTGCAACCCTCACGCCCATTCAGGAGGAGCAAAAGCGCTTGCTTGGTGACAAGCCCTATCTGATGGGTATCTTAAAGGAGGGTGCCGAGCGTGCCAACTATATGGCGCGTAAAACGCTTTCCAAGGTATACCGCAAAATCGGCTTCCTGGGTGTAAACGACTGATTTGGTTTAATCACACCAAAAACGGTTGATAAATAAATAGGGAAGCGCAAAACGAGGTAAAATAAAAGATGTTCGGTTATTTATTACCCGACAAAAGCTATCTGTATATCAAGGACTATCAGCTGTATCAGGGCGTGTACTGCGGCATCTGTAAAAGCATCAAGCGGCTTTTTGGCAATATTCCGCGGCTCGCCACCAATTACGATTCCGTTTTTCTCTGCGTGCTGGTGCATAACCTTGCAGGGAAGGACGTAGACATCCGTCAGGAAAACTGCATACTGCATCCCTTCAAAAAAAGAGGGGTTGCCGCCGATGACGAGCTTTTCAAGGCTGTTGCGGCGCTCAATGTGTTGCTTTTGTATCATAAGCTGGAGGATGACGTAATAGACGACGGCCTGCTGAAATATAAGTTTGGCAGAAGTATATTCCGAGGCGCCTATAAAAAAGCAAGG
Source organism: Clostridia bacterium (assembly GCA_017407365.1). Classification (GTDB taxonomy): domain Bacteria; phylum Bacillota; class Clostridia; order Christensenellales; family HGM11417; genus RGIG2219. The sequence goes on along the minus strand of JAFQWR010000063.1, from coordinate 180 downwards.
GCGATGTATCCGGAATTCGACCGTATCATCGTGGAGGAATATCAGCGCCTGCGTGAGCTGGAGCTTGCAAACGAGCAAAGCATCGACCGTGTTGCCGATTGCTTTGGCTGTATGATGCAGCGCGTATGCGAAAGGCTCTTTACCCCCAGACAGTATGCCGAATACGGCACGCTCTGCTAT
>JAFQWR010000062.1 GCA_017407365.1 Clostridia bacterium | reverse complement strand
TCCTCAGAAAAGGCGGTATCGGTATCACCCTCGATGGAAATACCGTTGTCGTCGTATAAGGCGATGAGCTTATTCAGCTTCAAGGTACCTGCAAGAGAAGCCGCCTCAGACTGAATACCCTCCATCATGCAGCCGTCACCCAATAATACATAGGTGTAGTGGTCTACAATGGGGAAGCCCTCACGGTTATATACAGCCGCAAGATGCGCCTCTGCAATAGCCATACCAACAGCATTGGCAAAGCCCTGACCCAAGGGGCCGGTGGTGGTTTCTACACCAACGGTGTGCTTATACTCAGGATGACCTGCGGTAAGCGAGCCCCACTGACGGAAGCTTTTGAGATCCTCCATAGTAAGACCGTAGCCGAAGAGATGAAGCAGGGAGTATTCCAGCATAGAGCCGTGGCCGGCAGATAAAATAAAACGGTCACGGTTATCCCACTTGGGATTGGAAGGAGAATGTGCAAGATGCTCTGCCCATAAAGCATAGCCGATAGGAGCAGCACCCATGGGCAGACCGGGGTGACCCGATTTTGCCTTTTCGATACATTCTGCACTGAGAATACGAATGGTATTTACCGACAGATCCGAAATGTAACTCATAAAACCTCCGAGGGTGAAAAAAATACGTGAATGAATCTATAATTCAACCATATAATATTATACTAAATAAAATACGAAAAGTCAATGTAAGCAGGGGTGTTTCAAATATAGTTTTTCTTACAACGGAAATCCTTGCGCGGTTTGAGGGAATTTTTATCTGTTTCACACAAAAAACACCCCTATTTTGCTTGCTAAATTTCTCACTTTACTGTAAACTATTACAGGATGATTTTCGTGAAGGAGAATGCTATGACAAAAGAAGAAAGATTATCGGCTCGCGCACGGGGGATTTCCCCTTCGTTGACGCTCAGCATCACCGCCAAATCGAAGGAAATGAAGGCCGCAGGGATCTCCGTTGTAGGCTTTGGCGCAGGTGAGCCCGATTTTGCAACTCCCTCCTTCATTACAGACGCAGCCATCGAGGCCATTCATAAGGGGATTACCAAATACACCCCTGCCTCCGGTATGTCCGCACTGAAAAAGGCAATTGCAGGTAAGCTGCAAAAGGAAAACGGCTTAACGTATGAGCCTTCACAGATTATTGTATCTAACGGCGCAAAGCACTCTCTGCAAAATGCTATTCTTGCACTTGTGGATGAGGGGCAGGAGGTGATTCTTCCCTCGCCGTATTGGCTTACCTATCCCGAGCTGATCAAGCTTGCCGAGGGCATTCCCGTGATTGTGGAAACAGGGGAAGAAAACGGCTTTAAGATGACGGCACAGCAATTTGAAGACGCCATCACCGAAAACACCCGTGTACTGATATTGAACTCTCCCTCAAACCCCACAGGCGCCGTTTACTCTGAGCAAGAGCTCAAAGAAATTGCAGAGATTGCCATCAAGCACGATTTGTTTGTTATTTCGGATGAAATTTACGAAAAGCTATTATATGACGGCGCAACGCACACCTCTATTGCTACCCTACCCGGTATGCAGGAGCGTACTGTTGTTATCAACGGTTTAAGCAAATCCTCTGCTATGACCGGCTGGCGCATCGGCTACCTTGCCGCACCCGATTACGTTGCAAAAGCAATTGACGCAATGCAATCGCACGCAACCAGCAACCCCAACTCCATTGCACAGTACGCATCCATCACCGCACTTACCCATGCAGATGGCGAACGCTTTATGCAGGATATGTTAAAAGAATACGATGCGCGCAGAAACTATATGCTGCAACTGCTTGACAACATGCCTCTTGTTCAGGCAAGCATACCGCACGGCGCATTTTATGTTTTTGTAAACGTCAGCGAAATGCTGAAAAAAAGCTACAAGGGAAAGACCTTTACCGATTCTCTTACCCTTGCAATGGGGCTTTTGGAGGAAGCGAAAATCGCTGTTATTCCCGGCACTCCCTTCGGCGCACCCAACCACATCCGCCTTTCCTTTGCGATTTCCTTGCAAGACATCAAGGAGGGCTTAGACCGCTTAGAGGCCTTTATCAATGAAATGGAATAAGATACTCTATATAAGAAAAGAACGGAATGAAGCATTCATTCCGTTCTTATTTTTTTGCCTTACTCTGCCGCTACCACATGGTATAAGCAAGAGGTGTATTCACCAAAGGGTACAAAAATACGTAAGCCGTTTTGCATCAGCGTGCTGCCCAAATACTTTCGCTCACCACCGTTTACCGTATAACGCTTGTTGGGATCAAGCCCAAAAAGCTTCACAATTTCGGGCGAGGGGTTGCCGGGGTTGCGGTTGCGCACGCAAGCCACAAGCGCTTCGCTCTGATCGGAGGCTACGGTAGACCATACGCAGAAGTTGCTGTACGGATCAAAGGGAGAGATGAGTCTGTAATACTCGCCGTACTGAATCAGATCGTAATGCTGCTTGAACTGCGCAATCTGACGCTTGATCTCCTCCTTTTCCTCCTCTGATGCCTTGGTAAGATCCAGCTCTAAGCCGTACGTGCCGAAGCTTGCCACCAGACCTCTGGTAGAAAGAGGGGTAACTCTTGCCGTCTGATGGTTGGGTACGGTGGAAACGTGCGCACCCATCGTGGATACGGGATAGCAGAACGAGGTGCCGTACTGAATTTTGATGCGCTCGATTGCATCGGTATCGTCACTCGTCCACGCCTGCGGCATATAGTAATGCATACCGCAATCGAAACGGCCGCCACCGCTTGCACAGCTCTCGAATAAAACATCGGGATATTCGGTAGTGAGCCTTTCAAGAAGCTCGTAAAGACCAAGAATAAACTCGTGCAATACTCTGCCCTGATTCTCTGCGCCTGCGGTTGCGCTGTATAAATCGCAGATAAAGCGATTGTAATCCCACTTTACGTAGGAAATATTGGCGCTGTCTAAAACCTTTTTGAGCTGCTGATAGATATTTTCGCGCACATCCTTGCGGGAGAAATCAAGCACAAGCTGATGTCTTGCCAGAGCGGGCGTGCGGCCGGGCATACGGAAGGCGTAATCGGGATGCTCCTCATACAGGGCGCTATCCTCGTTGACGCACTCGGGCTCAAACCAGATACCAAACTGCAAGCCTGCGGCATTGATTCTTTCGCTAAGCTCCTTCAGCGTGCAACCAAGCTTTTCTTCGTTAGGCGACCAATCGCCAAGACCGCCCCAATCGTTTACACGTCTGCCAAACCAGCCGTCATCCATAACAAACAGCTCTACGCCGAGCTTTGCGGCTTCCTCTGCAATTGCCACAAGCTTATCGGCATTGAAATCGAAATAGGTGCCCTCCCAGTTGTTGATGAGCACGGGTCTGCGCGCATTTTTATATTTGCCGCGGCAAAGATTGTTGCGGATTGCCTTGTGGAAGCAACGGGACATTTTACCAAAGCCCTCGTCGCTGTATACCATGGCAACCTCGGGCGTATGGAAGCACTCGTCGGGCTGAAGCACATAGCAGAAGTTTTCGGGATTGATGCCCGCAACCACGCGTGTGCTATCGTAATAGCACTTGCTCGAGGAAATCAAAAAGCTTCCGCTGTATACAAGCGCAAGACCGTATGCGCTTCCCTGCGTTTCCGTTGCACTTTTATCACAGATGATGGCAAAGGGATTCATCGTGTGGCCGCTTGTACCGCGCGTGCTGAAAACCTGGCTTTTGCCGTGCATGATTTCGTTTCTTTGCAGCAGACGCTCCTGCGCCCATTTACCGTAGAAGGAAACCATATCGTAGTTTCCGTATTCGAGGTCAAGCGTAACGGAAAGAGCCTTTTCGACCGTGATGGGGTTTTTGGTTTTATTTTCGATTTTTACATAACGGCAGATAAGGTCATATTCAGCCAGCACACCATAATATAAATGCAGATAGATATCGTAAACCTTGTCCTTTAAGGTAATTACAAGAGTTTCACCCTCTTTGCCATAGAATGCAGGAAGAGAGGGAATGGAATATTTACCCTCCTCTACTCTTGCGCTGTGGTAAACGAGCTGAAGCCCAAGCGAGCCATCTGCATTGCGGATATTGATGGCACTTTCACGGTAATCGCCGCATCCGTAGCAGGAGATTTCCTGAGGAAGTCGCTCAATAGCGCAGTAAACATCGTCGCCCTTGATCTTCGGGTTTTCTACAACGTGATTGGGATTCATATCGTTATCTACGATATACGACATATCCTCGTACGGTACCTTTTTGCCGTAGTAGGTGTGAAGCAAAACCCCATAAGGATTGACCTTCATCTGATATGCCGTGTTATTTGTCTGAAGCGTAAAGGTTTTTTCCTGTTCGTTGATAATGATTGCCATTTCCGTCTCCTGGAAGCTATTCATAGAATATACGTGCTGAAAATACATACACATACGATTATATTATACAATACCAAGAGATAAAAAACAAGTGAAATACATAAAGTATATAAAAATTTGTCTTGGCAATGCATACACACAGAACCGCTTATTATCCCGCAAAAAACCGAGTCTACGCAACGGCGAAGCAATTATTCAGAAAAACGAAGCAAGGGCACAAAACAAACGGAATAACAGAAGTTGGATATAAAAAAACAGGCACGCCAAAAGCGTACCTGTTTATGTTTACTAAAAATTAGTCTTCGGTGGTTTCGTCTAAGTTCAGACCTGCATCCTTTAACAGCTCGCCGATGGAAGCGCCCATACCGCTGTCTGCGATAAACTCGTGGGGGCCATCGTCGGTGTTGCGGGGACGGCGCTCACGGCGCTCTGCTCTCTGCTGTTCACCGGAGCGTTCACGGCGCTCGAAGCGCTGGATACGGTCGGAAGGACGAGCCTCTGCACCCTCTTCAGCCTCTTCACGGGGACGGCGTTCGGGTCTTTCGGGAGCTTCAACCAGAGCCTTGATGGAAAGCGTGAGCTTTTCTTCCTCGGGCTTGATGTCCAGAACCTTAACGTCGATCTCGTCACCAACCTTGAGTGCGCTGGTGGGATTCTCGATCCACTCGTGGGAGATCTGGGAAACGTGAACCAGACCGTCGATACCGGGCTCAACCTCTACGAATGCACCAAAGGAAGCAATGCGAACAACCTTACCCTTGATAACGGAGCCTGCAGGATACTTTTCTGCTGCTAACGTCCAGGGCTTGGGCTGTAACTGCTTGTAACCGATGGAAACACGCTGATTTTCTTTATCGATTTTGAGTACAACGAACTCGTATACTTTATCTTTTTCGAGAACGTCCTCTGCTTTACGTACGTTCGTCCAAGCAAGATCGCTGATGTGAGCGAGGCAATCGAAGCCATTTACGTTAACGAAAGCACCGAAAGCTGCAAAGCGAGCAACCTTACCTTCTACAACGTGACCAACCTCGATGGTGCTGAAGAATTCATCAACCAATTTTTTGCGCTCTGCATCACGGATAGCGCGCTCTGCCTCGATGATGGGACGGCAGGAGCCGGTGATGTTCTTACGCTCGATTTTAAGAGCCTTTAAGCGCAGCTCTTTGCCTACGTACTTGGGCAGATCTTCCGTTTTAACATAGCCGATACGGATCTGCGAAGCAGGAATAAATACGGAGTAAGAACCGAATTTAGCAGTAAGACCGCCCTTGTTGTGGCCGTCTACCTTAACGGTAAACTCTTCGCCGTCGGTTAAACCGGAGATCTTTTCAGCCTCGATCTGGCTGAGTAAAAGCGCTTTACGCGATACGGAGAAGGGCTCGGTACCGGTGCAAACGACCTCGAGTTCTTCACCTATAACAAAGTTTGCTGCGTTGAATTCTTCGTCGAGGGTAGCTTCCGCTTTGGAAAGCACGAATTCTTTTTTCGCACCAAGCTGGAGAGCAACACCGTCGTCGTTTACGGCTACGATAACTGCTTTCATGACCTGACCGCGGCGCAGATTCTTTTTCTGCTTATCGATGTCCTGCAGGACGTCTTCCATGGTCATGGGGCCTTTTTTCGCTTCTTCCGCTACTACTTCAACGGGAGCTTCGGATGCGATGGGTTGCGAAGCGGTTTCGTTCGTCGTAACTTCTTCAGCTGCAACTTCGTTTGCTTCTTTGATGATCTCTGACATAGCTAATTTAACCTCCTTGATCAACTCGATGGGAGTTGACGCGCCAGCAACAATTGAAACGTTCTGAAATTTTTTTAATCGTTCCAATTCCAATTCGCGTAAGCTTTCCACCCAATACACGTGACTGCACGACCTGGAGGAAAGTTCAAAAAGCTTGCGTGTATTAGCACTGTTGCGACCGCCCAAAACGATTACGCAGTCACTTTTTTGTGCCAAAAACGCAGTCTCTTTATTACGCTCCTTAGTAGTATAACAAATTGTGTTAAAAACTTCAAGTGTTTTTACCCCATCAAGCAAAATATTTTTTTTAATTTTGCCAAAAATTTCCTCTGAGAAGGTAGTTTGACACACAATACACACTTTTTCCGCCCCATTTAAGGGTAAAGCGCTTTGCGGAACGGAATTCAAGACGTATGCCTCTCCGTTACACCACCCATTGATACCGACCACCTCGGGGTGACCTGCCTCGCCAACGATGACGATTTTGTAGCCCTCGGCGTAATACTTTCTTACGATCTCGTGAATGCGTCGCACAGAGGGACAGGTTGCATCCAGAACCTTAAGCCCCTTTTGCTCTGCTCTTCTGATGACAGCCTCTGCCACCCCGTGAGAGCGAATGATGAGAGTTGCTCCGTCGGGGACCTCCTCTACGCTTTCAGCCGTGACAAGCCCCTTTTGCTCCAGCCGCTTCACAACGTCGGGATTGTGAATCAGCTCTCCCAGCACGTACACACCGGGGGCGGCGTTTTGCTCTGCTATGGCAACAGCGCGCTTAACACCGCTGCAAAAGCCACTGTGCCTTGCAACCGTTACAGGCATAATCAGTCTTGCTCCTTTTTGCCCTTACGCGCTTCGATTTTTTGCTTTTTTAACAGCTTACGCTCCTTTTTCAAGCGTTTCCGCTCTTCCTTTTTACGATATTTTGCATAGATTTTTTCGCGGTTGCGTTCATAGCGTTCACGGAATTTCTGCGGAACCTGCTCTTTTAATGCAAGCATTTCATTGCGCAGTCTTTCGTCAATTTCCTTGATCTGCTCTTCCTTCAACGGTTTGCCTGCGTACTCATCCAGACAGATGGGCTTACCGATGACAATATAGTTTCGATGGAACTTACGGGGACGGCAGTAAATCAGCACGGGCAGAATGGGAGCCTTTGCCATGTGCGCCATAACAGAAACACCGCCCTTGAAGGGCATCAGCTCGTCATCATCCTTATTGCGAGTTCCCTCGGGGAACACCAAAAGCCCCTTGCCCTCTTTGACAATATTCACGCAGGTTCGCATAGAGCCGATGCCTGCCTTTTCTCTGTCGATGGGAACGGCTCCGAATGCGCTGAGAACACCGCCGAAAAGCTTATTGCCAAAAAGTTCCTTTTTGCCCAAAAAGGCAAGCTGACGGGGCACGGAATACAAAACGTGTATGGGATCGGAAAGAGAAAAGTGATTGCACGCAACAAACATTCCTCCCTCCTTGGGCACGTTTTCTCTGCCAATCGTTCTGATAGGCCATATGATTCGCCAGGGCAAATATACAATCGCCTTCAAAAAGCCGTAATTAAGAATTTTCATCTTCTTTTTCTCCCCATTCGTACATTACGATAGCGGCAAGCGAAATAGCCGCCGTTTCTGCACGGAGTATTCTTTTACCAAGAGAAACAGCCACGCCGCCGCCCTGCACGATTGCCTCTGCCTCATCGGGCGCAAAGCCGCCCTCCGGGCCGATTACAATAGCCGCAGATTGCGGAGCCGCCGCACCAAGCTCCTGCCTGAGGCTGTGCTCTCTTTCACATTCATATGCAAACAGCACCCTCTGATGTGAAGAAAACGCCTCGATTGCTTGCTTTAAGTGGATCGGCTCGCCAATCTGCATCACATCAGCCCTGCCGCATTGCTTGGCAGATTCAAGAGCAATCCTCCTGAGGCGCTCTGTTTTGACGTCCTTTACCACGGTATATTTTGTATATACGGGAATCACCCGTTCTGCCCCAAGCTCAGAAAGCTTCTGCACGGCAAGATCCAGTTTATCCCCCTTCAGCGCACCAAGATAGGCGGTGAGCGAAAGGTCAGGCTTGGTTTGGTTGCTTTCGGTGCGGATGAGCAAAAGACGAATCTCTGCCTTTGAAACAGAGGTGATTTCAGCGTAATAATCAAGCCCGTCGCCCGTAGACAGGCAAATCAGCTCTCCCACACGCTTACGCATGACGATTCCGATATGATGCGCCTCATCGCCCGTGATTACAATACTGTTGCCGTCTATTGCAGAGGGCGGAATAAAAAACCTGCCCGCCATCAGTTTTTACGCATGGCAAGCGCACACCACTCACCCTTATCTCGAATGCTCTCTAAGCGGAAGCCTGCACGCTCGTATACGCTGATAACAGCCTCCTTGCGTGCCTGGATAATACCGGAAAGGATGACCACGCCACCGTCGCAAAGCTTAGAGGGAAGCCCGGGGGCAAAATCAATGAGAACCTCTGCCACGATATTTACCAGCAGAACGTCCACGATAACATCCTTACGGTCTAACAAATTTTGACAGGAAAAGGTAATGCGGTCTTTTACGCCGTTGAGATCGGCATTCATTTCTGCCGCACGGATGGCAATGGGATCGATATCCGTCATAAGCACCTTACGTGCGCCAAGCTTAACGGCGGTGATGCCAAGAATACCGCTGCCACAGCCGACGTCCGCTACCGATTTCCCCTCCATGCCGTAGCGCTGCATCAGCTCGATGCAAAGAGAGGTGGTTTCGTGCTCGCCCGTACCGAATGCCATGCCCGGATCCAGACGCACAACAACCTCGTTCAGCTTACGGTAATATTCCAGCCATTCGGGACAAATGACAACTCTGCCAATGGGAATGGGCTTATAGTGCTTTTTCCAGATTTCCACCCAGTCCTCATCGTCGATTTCTCTTGTGACAATCTCGAAGGAACCCGTTGTAAGATTGCCCTGACAGCGCTCCTTTAACGCATCCAGATCGGGCAGAAGCTTACGGTAGCCGCTTTCGGTCAGCTCTAAGGGCATAAAGCCCTTGACAAGAACAACGTCATCCGTCTGCAAAAGCTTATCTTCAACGTAATCCCACACCCTGCCGGATTTCATAAAATCAAGAATATCCTGACGGTCGTAAATTGCTACACCGCCGCCACCGTGCTCCATCAGAAGGTCGGCAACAAGCTCTGCCGCCTCACTCGTGGTATG
>JAFQWR010000061.1 GCA_017407365.1 Clostridia bacterium | reverse complement strand
GGGATGCTTGCGAAGCCCTCCCAACGTGCGATAGAGATGGAATACGGCGTTATTACGCTCTGCCTCAGACCAATTCATCGAATTAAAGGAAACTGGCGCAGCCTTGCCCATACCGGGCAGAGCCTCCGAAAAAGCACCGTTTTCGTCGCCAAAATAGATACTCGGCGCACCGACAAAGGTCATCATAAACAGGGTAGCCGCAAGAATACGTGGCATATTGCCCTCTGCTGTATCGGCGATGCGCGCTGTATCGTGCGTGGTGATATGGTTGAAGGCGCTTTCTGCCATAGGACGCGGCATTGCGTAGGTTGCACGCCTTGCACGGGCAATAAATTCACTCTGAGAAATTTTACCTGCCGCCCAGTCGCGGAGGGGAAGCCCAAGCTCGTAATTCCATTTAGAATCCACCGAGCCCTCGTTGCGCATACGGGGCAAATCGTTTTCGGTAATCAGAAGCTTATCTTCGCCCACGCTCTTTACTGCCTTACGCATATCTGCAAGAACGTCTACCGCATTGCCGAAATGCACGGGATCGCTTCCCTCGTACACGTTGCCTACATCCATGCGCCATGCATCAATTGCATAGGGCGGCTTCAGATATGTTTTTGTGACGGAATCCTCCGCAAGATAGGAAAAATCTCTCCACGCCTTTTTGGAAAAATCGCAAATAGGGTGAGACCAATAGCTTTCGATGTATTTTCCGCCCTTATCTCTTAAAAAGATTCCGTAATACGGATCTCCGTCCTTTTCTCCACCTGCCAGGGGATAGAAGCCCTGCGCATTGAAGTATTTTGATTTCAGTACAAGATAATCAAAAACGCCGTCTAAGCACAGACGCATACCCTTACTGTGCAATAGACTGCTGAGAGCAACCAGATGCTCTGCATTGCCAAAGCAGGAATCGATAGCGGTGAGATCGTCTGCGCCATATCCCGCCTGATGGGTACCCTTCCAGATGGGATTGAGGCTGACCACCTCTGCACCAAGCGATTGAATATAGCTGAGCTTACGCATGATGCCCTTCAGATCACCGCCGTAATAATCATCACCGCCCGCATGAGGAACGCTCCACGCAAGCTCGCGCACATCACCCGACGTCAGCTTATCGTTCAGCGGATCGCCGTTAAAAAAGCTATCCGGCATAATCTGATACCAGAGCGCACCCTTCGACCATTCGGGCGTATCGTAGCCGGGAACAATTGCATAGTCCCCCTCCTTGGACGCCTGACTGCGCCTGCCGTCACAGCCAAATATAATATCCTCTTCCCCTGCTCTTACAACGAAATGGTATTTCATTGTTTGCGGCGGACAGATAAGCGAAGCAGTATAAAGTCCATCGCCCTTTTCTGCCATGCGAACAAGGGTATAATCTTCGTTCATTAAATCGTACGCACAGTTGGACCAAGCCAAAAATACCTCTGTACCCTTGGGCGCCTCTACACGCGCCCCTATAATAAGAGAACCGGAGGGATCCGGTACACAAGGCGTAACGAACCCCTCCGTTTGATCGTGAAACAATCGGATTTTTTCCATATTGAATTCCTTAACGATAAATAATTTTTAATGTTCGGGTGGGGAACACTCTTTTTTATTATATATCAAAAGAGTGTCCCCGTCAAGTCAATACACTTTAAGCATTATACTTATTTGCGCTTGCAAGCAATAGCCAGGCCAAGAAGCATAACAACCGCACCGATTGCACCTGCCGTGCTACCGCATGCTACACTGGGGGTCTGCGTGGGCTTTTCGATTACCGTGATGGTAAAGGTAGCGGTCTTTCCCTCGTAGGTTACGGTAACGGTAACCTCGCCGATTGCTTCTGCATCGTATGCCATCATTTCTGCCGTAGCAGGATATTCAGCGCTCGTGCCCGATAAGTTGATAGCCTTGATTACAACAGCAGAAAGATCTACCTCGCCAACGATGAACTCGGTGGTGGGAACGTTCAGAACCTCGATACGGTCCAGAGCGTCTGCAACAACAACGGTAACCTCTTCTTCAAATGCGCCGTAGCCGATGGTAACGGTCTGCTCGCCAACCGTGTTCTTGTCGTAGCCGCTAACCGTGATTTCCTCAGCGGTTGCCGTGGTTTCATCGGTGTTAGCCCAGATCAGGGTCATTACAACGGATTCTACGTCGAACTCTTCGCCGTACATATACTCCGTCTTGCAGGAATCCAATACTACCGTATCTACGTAGTTCTGGAGGGTTACGTTAAAGGTCTTGATAACGGTGTTTACGCCATCGTCGTATTTTACGGTAACGGTCTGCTCGGTAACAAGCTCGGGATCGTAACCGGTTACGGTGATGGATTCATCCGTTAAGGGAAGCTCTTTTACATTGCCAAGATTATCGGTAATCTTTAATGCGCCGCCCTGCAGCTCATCACCGAATTTTTCTGCGGTGGGAGCAACGAGCTCTGCAGCTGCAAGATAGGTGGTTTCTTCCTCGCTGTATGCGCGAACGGATACATTGCTGTAAATGGCACCTCTTTCACGTGCGTTCAGAGCGAAGTAGGGCTTACCCTCGGGGAGGTTAAAGGTCATAACGCTGTCGTTTACACTGATGGTAGCAACACCGTTGAGCAGAACGATCTTGATGTGATAGGTGTCGGTGTAATTTGCAATGCCGCCCCAAGGATTTTCTACGTCTACACCAAAGTCAGGCGAGTGCATTACGTACATGGGCAGGGTGTAACGAGCGTGAACGGAATATTCCGTGCCGTTGGTTGCCTTCCAGAAGTTTACGAAGGGAACGATCCAGCCCTGGGGATCCTCGAGCATCTGAATGTCAGCCTCAAATACTACTGCAAATTTGGAGGTGGTAACTGCATCGAAGGCATCGGTAACAACAACGGGGCCGTTGCCGGTGAAGCCCTCTACGGGGCGGGTGAAGCTGTTGGTTTCTTCATCATAGATGAAGCCGAAATAATCGTTGCCGTCAACGAATTCGTTGGTGAGCTGCAGATACTCAATGGGAGCGGCTTCCAGCGTATCGTTGTAATCGTACTCAGCTTCGCCGTCGATCGTCATCGAAATACCAACGAACTTGTAGCCGTTGGTTTCGTTGGAGATACCGAGCATGGGGAAGCCTGCGCCTAATTCCAGATCGGAATAGATGGTGGAAGTGCCGGCATAGATGGTTGCCTTGGTTCCTTTAATAGCAACTTCAACCGATACAGCATAGGGAGAATTGTATACAGGAGCCTCTGCCGTTCCGTCATAATAGCCGTGATAAACACCGCAGTAGTTTACGTTGCCCTCGGTGGGGAGATAGGTCGTTGCGATATCGTTTGCGCCGAAGCGTACACCGTAGTTGGAGCCGTCTGCGGTCTTCCAGAAGTTGATGATGGGAACAGCCCACCAACCACCTGCCTTGCCGTTATCAGCGAGATAAGGATCGATAAAGGTGATTTTGGTGCGTACGGTAAGATCGGAGATCTTTTCGTATTCGCCGGTGGTGAGGTTCTTCACGTATTCCTTGCCAACAAAAGCAGAGGGAAGCTCGGTGCCTGCATTAACGGAATCTAAAACATAATCAGAAACGGTGCAGCCTGCGATCTCGGTTGCTTCGTTTAAGGTAAGATATTCCTGATCGCCTACCTTGCAGCTTAAATTGGAAATGTAGCCGTAGAAGCCGGGAGCGCAGTCCAGCTTGTATACAGCGGGAGCAGCCGTGTAATTAACAGCAACAGCTTCCTGCTCGTTTACGTAAATATTTGCGCTGGTTGCGGAGGATTCTACCTTCATCGTGTAGCCGGTATTAACCTTATCGTGAATAGCCCAGACGTTTACGTTTGCAAGCAGATTTTCGGTACCACCGATCTTGCCGTCAAAGACCTGCAACATACCATTACGGATTACGCGTGCCCATACCTGATAGCTTGCATCTGCCGATTCACGGAAGATGAAGAAGGGGTAGGAGGTATAGTATGCACCGGCGTTCATCATCGTGAAATCACAGGTGGTGAAGGTGCTTACTACGGTAACGTTCGTGGTATCAGCAAGCTTAGCCAGATCGTTGGGAACAGCGATCATCGAATTGAAAGCATTGTTACCCGTGGTGATGGTAAGACCGGTTGTAACGTTATAACCGTTGTTTGCCCCTGCAGTAAGCGTAACTGCATTGGTGGTATTGGGGTTTGCATCAGCATTTGCTACGGGCATTGCAGCAAAGCACATTGCAAGTGCGCACACAAAGAGCATAATGGCGATCGTGTGCTTAAAGGTACGTTTCATCATTCTTTCTCCTTAAAAAGATTTATTTTATGCAAGGCTTATGCCTCGTCATAATCCGTTTAATCCGCTAAGCGGAATTTTCCGTGCATTACAGAGCAGTTAAAACCGCCCACAGCACAAGATAAAAGGCAATCAAAACAGCGTGCCAGAAAAAATCTGACCGTTCTTTATTTCCTGCCCCCTCTGCCTCGCCTTTCTTCATCAGCATAAAGCAAATCACGGTAGCGCCTATGGCAGCTGCACCAATTGCAAGCGCACGCAAGCCAAACACCAACGACGTTTCTATGCTGGTTGCCAGACGAAAGCTAAAAGGAGGGATCAGCATACTGCCGGGGAAAATATTCAGAAGCCGAAAGCTCGAAGCAATCACAACGGAAGGAATAACCGAACGTGTTTTTATCAGAGCAGCAACCGAAAGCACGCCCACGATTACGTTGATACCAATTGCATTAAGCTCGAAGCATAATGTGATCGGCATAATAAATGCAAGCAGTAATTCGGCAGTGCTTTGCCCCTTAAAGCAAGCGTTTCCCCTGTAAAACAGCTCTGTAGCTGCGGCCGGTAATGCGCCGTAGCACAGCCCCATCAACGCCGTAAGCCACCACTTTTCGGTAGTAGCACCGACAGATAAAATCAGGGAATTGCTGAAATACTGATACAGACAGATGATTCCTTCGTAAAGATATACTGCGGCAATCCAACCAAACACGCCGATGCATACGGCGAGCAGTACACTTTTTCCCTCCGTTTTATTCACACCGTAAACAGCCGCAAGACGAGGGAAATATTTTTGTTTTTTTGCATTGAATACAGGATAAAGAGCCACAGGCAAATACAGACACACCAAAGGCGCCAGCACAGCCAGAAGAATAACAGCCGTGCCCGATTGCGCCCAAAGTCGCTTTGCAGCCGCCTGCCAGAAGGCAAGTAAAATCATGATACCGCAAAACAGGAAGCGCAAGCCCTCTTGCCGTTCGTTTTTAACCGTTAAGCTACTCATACGTCGGCCCTCTCCCACAGATACTTTACCGTTTCCTCACGGTCAAACAGCGAGATATAATCGGACGCTCCCGTAACGGAAGCGGCGTAAACCTTTCCGCCGCGCTCGTACACAAGGCAGGGCTTTATAAAGTGGAAGGGAACTTCTGTATTGCCCGCAAAGCTCAGCACAATGTTTACCGAGGTGCCTTTACCGAGCAGATAGCCATCCAAAGGAAAGACGTTGCCCTCTTCATCATAGACGGACGCCTGATAGGTAATACCCTTAAGATCAAGCGAAATCCTGCTCAGGCGCAAATCCTCTTTCTGATTGGTTACACGCAGATTATAGCTCTTCATTTCATTTGCACCCGTTGTATAGCCGCCAAACGAAAGAGAAGCAACCTCCTCCTCTGCATTCAGCGCCTCTATGCAGATGCGACCGATTGAAAAATCTCTTTCTTTGCCGTGCGCATCGGTCAATCGCACCGTTTGAAAATAGGTTGCGGTGTTGTCCTCAAAATCGGTTCGATCGAGAACAATCCGCACCACAAGACGTGAAAAAAAGATGTCCGTGAATACGTGGGAAATAGAAACATCCTTGCTTTTATGCGATACCCCGGCAGTATCCACAAGCGCGATTTCGTGATAATCGAACAGCGAAAGAGCGCCACCCTTTTTTACGTCAAAGCAGATAAGCGAAATAACAGGGTTGAGAGAGCGGGAGGAATACGAATAATAGCTATCCGTTCGGGCAAAATACACTCCGCCCTCAGGAAAGCGACTCCGTTCTACCGCCTCTGCCGCAAAGGAAGCTCCCAGAAGCAATACGGTAACGACAGCAAAGATAATTGCCGTTTTCGTTAATCTTTTCATAAAGCCTCCTTTTTTTCTTACTTCCCGCCCGCCCTTTTGGGGCGGGCAGGTTTACTTCTTATGCGTAAGCGCCGGTAGAAGTTAGCTTCGTTACGGAAACGTCCTTGAATTTCGTTAAGCAGTTGCCTGCAACAAGCGAGATGTAGCCGCCCGCAAAGCGCTGCGAGAAGGAAGAAATCTTACCGGAGGTTTTGCTGCTACCGCTGATCACCTCGATTGTCTTATCCTCTCCCTCACCGTAGCAACGAATGGTAACGGTGAGATATCCGTCCTCATCCAACGAGCCGCCTACGTTTCCAAGCTTACCCGTGGTATTGTAAACGTTCATACCGTTTGCATTGGTGTAGAACAGATAGCCCGATTCTTCATGGTAATCGCCGTAAGCACCCTTATTGATTAACGCACCGCCCCAAGCACCGCTTGCCTTACAATCGATCTTGTAGGTGAGCTCGTAGTTGCTGAAGGTACCTAATGCAATAACAGAGCC
>JAFQWR010000060.1 GCA_017407365.1 Clostridia bacterium | reverse complement strand
GTCGGCAATCATCCACTGCCCCATCGGCAAGAAGAGCTTCGGCACCGAAAAGATCGAAGAAAACTTCACCGCTCTGATGGACGCTATCGTAAAGGCAAAACCTGCTGCTGCAAAGGGTGTTTACATCCGCAGCGTTGCAGTTTCCTCCACGATGGGCCCCGGCATCCGCGTAAACTACAGAGTGTAATCGCAAATTCGTCAATAATTATAAAAGCTGTCATCCAACAGGATGGCGGTTTTTTTTGCTCTTTTGCTACTCCTCTGCCCTATTCTCTTACTGCTTACTTACAACAAACACAAGACGCCAATACGAGGGCTGTATTGCTCCCAATTTTAAGCATCAGCCCTCTGCCCTACCAAATAATCAAACAAAAGTAAAAGCCTGAAATAACGCCTTTTGGGGCATAAAAAAAGAACAGACCGAGGTCTGTTCTTTTTGAGTTTATTTAGCTACTAATCATATTAGAAGTTAAACGTATTGATATTGATAACATTCATACGTGCGTCATATAAAACGATCGATACACGTGCAGAGGCATAAGTCGTACCGTAGGCTTCGCCGTATACATTATAGGTATTACCATTCACACCGGATTCCGTAACTCCTTCAGCATTGATCGCGATATTGAAGTACTTAATTAAGCTGGTGGTAAAGGTACCGTTTACCTTTTCAAGGGATTCAACCATATAAGTGCCGGCATAACCACCTGTTTCGTCAAGACCGTTGGGCGCAATAATCAAAGATGCAATTGCATAGGTTGCATTTCCTGCATTAACAGTAAAGGTCTGACCGATCTGGTAAGCATCGTTAGTAGCAACATTTACCGATACAGGAGTTAATTTTACAACCGCATCTGCTTTAGTGTACTTTGCGCCACTCGTTACAGAGGTAGCAGTATTATCTGCGTTCGTATATAAACCGGTTACATTATAATTTGCAGAATAATCGCAAAGAACACCCTTCTTGTTAGCTGCATAGATTCCACCGTTTGCATCTACATACATCGCATTACCTGTAGCAGAAATCATACCCTCAAACTTAGAATCAATCAGAGTTACCGAGCTGTTTGCGCCGCAATAGCTATGACACATAAAGCCTGCCGCAGTACCGCCAACGGCTACGATATTAGCATCGGAATAGCAGTTCTTGAAAATCCAATTTACCGCAGTACCATCAGCACCATTCACCCAACCATTTCCAAGACCAACAAACGAAGCTGCCTGCGTGCCTTCAATATAGCCGTGAACCGTTACGTTCTCATAGGTGGTATCGTTGTAATTCTTGTAAATAATTGCAACAAACTGCTTTTGCAGCTGAATGTCTGCATTAACAGTAAAATTCTTTAAGGTGGTTAAACCTTCATTATAAGTTGCATAGAATAAGAAATTATCCAATCCATTGAATACAACGCCGTTACCGTCGAAGCTGCCGTAGAGATAAACGGGCGTCCAATCAGAAGCGTCGATTTCGTCGATACCGTCAGCCATCTTGTAGTACTTGGGGGTTGCGTTTTCTGCATTGTAGTCCTCGGTCATACGAGCCATCTGCTCTCTGTTGTAGATCAGAATGGGGTCCTCTGCCGTGCCTGCACCGTCTAAGTCGTAAGCGATTACGGTGTAGGGGAAGGTCAGCTGCAGGGTACCGTAGGAAACGGTTAAGGTCTTTTCGCCCGCGGTGGAAAGATCAAAGCCGGTAACGGTCATCTGCTCGGGCTTTTCTGCATTTGCTAAATCGCCCCAGGTGCCCTCAAACTTGACAAGATCCGTTTGCGTGCCGCTGTTGTAGGTAATACCAAGCGAGAACGAAAGCTTTGCCGTGGTATCGCCCATAACATAGGTATTGGCAGGCAGGGTAACGAAAGAAATGGACTCTGCTTTTTCTAACTGTAAGCAACCGGCAAATGCCAGCACGCAAACCATAAGCATTGTCAAAATGGTTACTGTTTTTTTCATTATGGATTCCTCCTAATAGTAATTTTATTTGAAACGGAAATATCCGTGGTTCACAAATTGTATCAATAATTCTGAACAAATATCAGCTTTTCGCCAACATAAGCCTCGATCTTGGTTACGGTATCCTTAAAGGTTAAACCATCGTTTAAGGAAATATCTCCGTAAACATAGCCGTCTGCCTTTAATTCATCAGATTTATACTCGTGCCATACCGTGTCACCGCGATACAACTTATAGGTAATATCGCTCATGCCCTCCAGAACCTGACCCTGCAGGGGATCACGGAAGCGAACCTGATAGAATGCATGGGTTTCATCTACCGTTCTTTCTACAAAGAAGGTGATATTGGTGAAATAGCCAAAGGGCTTGATACGGTAAATTTTGCTACCGTCTTTGGTGGAAACCGCACCGGAGAATACTACGAGATCGCCGTATTTGCGGCAGGAAAGGCGGATATTGCCAAGCTCCTCTTTATTAGCCACAAGCGACTGAACATTTACACTTACGGTAGGAATCAGATAGCGTGCAACCTCTTCGTTGACGGTATAGGTGGTACCACTAACTATTATCTGCGAGCCGTTCTGATAGCTGAAATTCAAGCCGTTTAAGGTTAATAAATCGACGCTTGCAATGCTTGCGGTATCGGTGGTATAGATTCCTTCCACCTTGGTCAATTCGCTCAATGCGGCAATCTGTCCGCGATCAAAGATGCTGATACCGTAGCCCGATTCAGCGATATTCCAACGCTTTTCTGCCTGCTGATAAATAATAGTTGCCGTAACGTACTCTGCCTGAGAGCTTGCTACGTTGCCTACGTATGCGGCGGGATTGATATTATCCTCGTTCAGAAGGGAGGAATCATCAATCACGACATTGGTCGTGCCGGAAAGCTTGGTGAACGCATCGTATCCGATTGCGGTAACAGAGGCGGGAATGATCAACGTGTTGTTGGCAATGGTAACCGTTTTATTGGCAACCACCGAGGAGGGCGTGGGAATTGCAGGAAGTCCGGGCGTAAACTGATAGGAAAACACCTCAAATACCTGCGTTTTACTGCCGTTGGTGATGTAAAAATCATCTTCAGCTACATAAATGTTGTTATAAGGAGTGTACTGCGCAAGATAGCTTTTTACAGCGGTAACTGAGGATTCCTGCTCTACACCGCTGATGGTAAGCTTTGCATTTACAATGCTTTCGGTAAAGATTTCCGCCATTTTATCGGTGATGGCATCATAGCTTGCATCACTTGCAGCAGCCTTTGCTTTTTCTACCAACGTATAAACGGTGTTTAATGCAACAGTAAGGCTATTTTTGGTATTTGCATCCACGTACAGCAGATTGGGATTAAAGGAAGACAACGCCTCTAACGAATCCTGCGTGAAGGAGGTTTGTCTTTCACCGTCTGCGTATGCAACCATACCTGCAGAAGCACCAAGCCTTGCAGTGAAAACCTCTGCATTGCTTGCAAGCACAACCTTGTTGGTGTCACGGTCGTACCAATAGGTTTTACTCTTGCTCTTGGGAACGAGATCGAAGCCCTCGTTTTTCAGAATTGCGCTGACCTCGCTTGCCGTTGCAAAATACGCCTTATCCTGCATGGTTGCCTCAAGCGCAAGAACAGTGTTCATATTTTTGACATCGGAAAGATCACTTGCGGTGTTTGCTTTATCAATCACACCACTGAATGTGGGAATGAGTACAGCCGCAAGAACGCCAATGATTGCAATGACAATAATCAGCTCAACAAGTGTAAAGCCGCGTTTTTCACTCTTTACTCTTTTCATTACTATTCTCCTTTTTTTACATCTTATATCTTATAAGACGCAGTTTTTTTATTATTTTTTCAAAGGTTTTGCAAATCCATATGATTGATATATCATATAGTATGAAATAACGGTAAGGCTTGTTTTGGGTGCTCATATATGTCCTATAAGTATAATAGTTATAATATTAGCAAAATCCTTGTTGTAAATTTCAATATACTATTGAAGAATTGACTTTCTATGATAAATTAAAGGTTTAGCGGAAGCATTGGTTTCCGTTTTTTTATACCTTCATTTATGAGAAGTCGCAAAAAAAAAGCGGGCTGAATAAACCTTTACGTATATAATACACGCGAGGATATAGTTTTATTGCCACAATTCAAAAAATATTAAGACGCAAGCGAAATATTTATCATAAGTCATCTTATAAGATATAAGACGCAGTTTTTGTTTATGACAAACAAAATATCAGACGATACTATCAAATACCGCTTATTCTATTATATCAAATCTGATATGCTTTGTAAAGTGATTTACACTCTATTTTATGTCGGAGAAAAGAAAAATACGAAAATCTGCGGCAGAATCGCTACGCTTTCCCCGATGATTGCAAAACTTTCCTCTATCAGCCTACACACAAAAAAGCCTATTCCGCTGAAAAATCTCTTACAGTAGCACGGGATACAAGGCTTGTGGAAAGCGCACAGTAGCTGCTTGCCTCTGCATCTCCGTCGATTCTTTTGTATAGCTCATCAAAAATCCGCCTGCCATGCTCGCGCTTATCGTAGCCAACCGTGGTAAGCGGCGGATAGATGTATTTGGAATACATAATATCATCAAAGCCCACAACAGAGATATCCTCCGGAATATGCAAGCCGCTACCCTTGATGCAATCCATTGCGCCGTAAGCCATCAGATCGTTGGTTGTGATGATAGCCGTGCAATCGGTATGCTGCTCTAAAAGCCTTTTTGTCAGCTTAGAGCCAACCTCTACCGTTGTTTCGTAGGGCGGATCGTTCTGGATTACAACGGGCTCGGTGCCAAACAATTGCTTATGATACTTCATAAAAGCAAAATAGCGGTCATTGTTTTCGGTTTCGGTATCAAGACCGTTCAGGTAAACGATTTTTTTATGGCCTTTATCCCGCAAAAAGCACATTGCATCGTACATTCCCTGCTTCAGATCTGCCTCTACACAGCAAACAGGGTGTGCTTTGGCGGTCAATCGGTTACCGACCACCACCTTAACATTGCAGTCTATCAATCGCTGGATGATGGATTGCATCTGATGCTCAGAGGCAAGCGAAAGATAAATGCCGTCTACACGTCGGGAGATCAGATCGTTGATCTGAGAAAGAACATTTTGCCCAAGCGCATCGGCAATATATACCGAGAAGCCAAACTCACCCGCTCGCTCCTGAAAGCCGCGGATCATCTCTGGGAAAATGGGGTTGGCAATATCGTGCACGAGAAACGCCACGGAATCGGTGCGCCGTTGCACAAGGCTTTTGGCAATCATATCCGGCTTATACCCGAGCTTCTCCACCGCCTTATGCACGCGGTCTTCTACCTCTTTAGAAAACTTCCTGCTTTTATTCAGAACATACGATACCGTCTGCTCGGAAACACCGGCAAGCTTTGCAACGTCTTTTCGAGAAGTTCTCATGCAATCCCCCCATCTTTTTCTGTATTATAACAAAAATATCCTTGTTTGTAAAGTAAATTAACAGATATCTGTGGGTACCTGCAAGAATTTTGATAGCACAAAGAAAAAAAACGCACCAAATACCTGCGGTGCGTCTTTTAAGATTATACTTTGCGATATACAAACAGGCGGCTTTCCCCTGCGCAAGGGATATCCACGGCAAGTCCCTGCAACAGCTCCTTTCCGCTGCAAACCCGCGTGGGCAGCCCGTCAAAGCTTTTGACCTCATACGTTTTGTCTTCATCAATCTGCTTCAGGCAATATACGCCGTTACCCTGCACGCTCGACGCCCTGCGAAACACATGGAATACGCCTTCGTCCTTCTCGGGATCGTGGAACTGATAGGCGCACCAGGAATACAGATCGGCATTGAAGGCGGAATGCGCATAGAAATCCTTATTATAATACTCTCTAACCTCTGCGTATTCCTTCAGAACCTCCCGGATAAAATTCGTTTGCTCATTCAGAATACGTTCAACCTCTGCTGCATTCTCACAGGCACCGTGCAGAACATTTACCGTCATACCGGATAAATAGCAGCTTCTTGCACGGTACATCGTCTGATGCCATGCGTGCAAGCCATGTGCAACGTTCGGGAAGAACAGAGATCCGCCCATATTTGCCGCCTGCAAGCCCTCTACCACATGATCGGCATAGCAATTATAATCACTGCGCCACAGGGTTACCGTACGCTTTTGCATCTGATAATCCATACGGTTTCCGCCGCCGGCACAGTTATCCACCATCAGCTGCGGATATTTTGCAAGCAATCTGTCAAGGAAGGTATATAAGCCCTCCACGTATTTCAGCTCGGTGACACCCTGCCTGTCTTCCTCGTCGTTGTTGCGTAAATACGGTAAGGCGTCTACGTTGAAATCGGGCCGATACCACGTAAGACCGATGCTGTCTACAAACGAGCTGAGCTTTTGAAGGGTATATTCCAGAGCTTCTGCATTTCCCCAATTCAACAGGAACTGATCTGCCGTATCGCTACCGTCCCTTCTTCCCAGATACCAATCGGGGTGCTTTTGATATTCCTCGCTGTTTTGCATTGCACGCTCTAACTCAAACCACAGCAGGGTTTTAATACCGATCTTTTCTGCGTGCGCTTTAACTCCTTGGAATTTGCTTGGATGACACTCAGGATTGATACCCCAGTTGCCAACCAGTTTATACCATGCCTCTTCGTTGGCGGCATCCTTTTTACTGCATTCACCAAACCAGCCGGCATCCATCCAATAAACCTCAAAGGGGAAGTTATTCCGTTCTATCCAGCTTAAAACCGTTTCGTGAATCTCCTCGTGAAAACCACCCCACGTACCAAGAGCAAGCGGCGTGAGGGGCGCTCTGTTCGGCTTGCCCACAATGGAAATCTCTCGCATATACCGACGGAAGCCATTATGCCCCTCCTCGAAGCCCTTATCGTAGAAGAACAGCAAGGCAGTGGGATAAATCACACGCTCGCCTGCGTGTAAAACAAAATGCGAGCGTTGCAGTCCGCAGGCAAAATTCACGCCCTCTGCCTCTTTGTGAAACCGCGCCTGCCACTGAGCAGTCCAGCCTATTGCGCAAACAGCGCCGAAATCCTTACGGCAGACGTCGAAATACGCCATCGTTTCATCACACGATCGCGCCTGAATGGGCGCAAAAGTATACACCGAGGTTTTACGGATAAAGTAATTGTTTTTGGGACAGCACTCCTCTGTTTCTCTTGCCCAACCGCGATAGCTGACCACCTTTGCATAATCGTTATCGGTAGGAAAGCCCGTCAGTTGATCTTCCTCACACGGAATGACGCAGTCGAAAACGCAAAGATCCTCGATCAGCAGGGTATCTGCCTCTCCTCTTGCCGAAAGCACAATTTCCGTTTCAAATGCAGAGTAGTCCGCAGGAAAGGTGGTTTTTTCTTCCACGGTAAGCCCGTGAGGCAAGTGGAATTCCTTTATGATACAACCGTTTTTTTCACAAACAGAATCCGGCGTTAAGGAACGTATTTCACTTCCGCCGTATTTCATAGAAAACAGGGATATCTTTTTTGCAAGAGCATAAAAGTAATCCCTTGCCTGACTTGCAGAAAGCTTAGCCATACAGCATATCTCCTTAAACACTCATTTTTATTAAAACATAAACAAAAAGGTAGCAAGAGCGGTGAGTATAATGCTCGTCCAATCCTTTATAGAAAGCTTTTCCTTGAAAACAAGCATACCGCAAATTGCCGTAAGCACAACCGTTCCGCCCGTAACCATCGGATACAGTGCAACGGCAGGCAATTGGGTGGCGCAGATGAGCTGAAGCAGATAACTGCCTGCATTCAGCACGGTGTGGATGAGAATAAACACCCAAAGCAACCAATTTCTGCATTTGCGTGCAGAAGGATTTTTTACAAGGTTATCGGGATTTTTCAGGCAATACACCAAATATACCACACAGGCACCAACAAACGAAACAAGATTACTGAAAAACGCAAAGCTGCTACTGCTGACGGCAAGCGTCGGATGATTGGATTGCACGTAAGAAAGAATGCTGACTGAGCCGTTTAAGAAAAACATAATGATGCAATAGATAATAAACACCACATTTGTTTTTCCCTCTTTTTTTCCGATATACGGAATGCAGATAGAAAACGTCATCAACAGAATGCCGATAACACGCCAAACCGAGAGGGTATTATTGGCAAAAAGAACCCCATATATAAAGGGCAAAAGCATACCGCCTTGCATCTGAAAGACGGCAAAAAGCGAAATACTGCCTATTGCGTATGCACGGAAGGCAACGAGCGTACCAATCAGAGTAACAACCCCAAGCGCAAATGCAAGTATAAAGCTGAACCAGCTGAATTGAATCTGAAATCCGTTTATCGCAAAGTAAAATACTGCAGAAAAAAGGTGAATGGGAATGCTTTTACGTAATGCATTTTCTACCTCTCTACCCTCTCCCGTCTCCTTCTGATGAAATTTTTGAGTAACAAATACACCTACGATGCCTAAAACGGCAACAGCCATCAACAAATAGTATTCCATAATAGCTATCCTTCAATATCTGACTCAAAGATACTATAATTAAATCATATAACGGTGCTTCGAGGGTGCAATGACAGGCATCTGCAAGCGGCCTGCATCCTCTCCCTCCGCAAGCGAAACGAGCTTGGCATTGCAGATAAACGAGCGTGTATGATCCTCATAGAAGCAAACAGCACCACCGTCGGAATATGCGGTTTCCACCTGCAAAACGTCAATACAGCGCGGCTCGTACTCGCTCGGGGCAATCTTTACCGTGAGATGCGCGCCACGTCTTTCGATATACAGGAAAAAGCTCTCGCTGTAAAAGCCTGTAATGGGTACGCGCGTAAGCTCCTTACCCTTGACGGAAACAATTACCTCACCCTCCTTACGGATTGCAATCCGCACACCGTTCGTTTCGGGATGCGCACCGGGAGTAAGACCGTAAACCACAGAGAAAGCGCCGTCAGCAACCGAAGCAGAGCGGTTGAACTTGATATTCGCCGAGAAGGCAAAATCGTTAACAGCCGCCGTGGTGTAGGCGTACGCATATTGGAAGCCCTCGGCAGAACGGTCCAGCCCCTCTTGCATGGGGCGCACGTGACCTCTTGCAAAGCACCAATTGCTGCCGCCGTGGAAGAAATTGAAGTCTGTTAAGCTGTATTTACAGCCAACGGAGTGCAGGCCAACACCACCCGGCACGTGATAAGGCACAACTCCCTCGCAGGCAAAGAGGCTATTCTGCCCCTGCCAGATGCGCACTGTTTTGCCCATTCTTGCAATCACGATACGGAGCGGCTCACCGCGGTAGGGATTAGCACCCGAAAGATAGGCAGCCTCTGCTATTTTTTCGCCGTTGCGGTAAAGAACAATGCCATCTTTTTCGAAACCGATGCTTCCGCCGACAAATACAACGGAAAGAGAAGCGTTTTCTTCGGCATCCACATCCTTTAACGTAAGCTCTGCCTTAAAATCCTTATAATGACCTGCAGAGGTAAAGGTTGATTTTTCATAAGAGATGCAACGGTAACCGCCAAAGCAATCCTTAAAGCTACCCGTTACATGAATGGCAGCCTGACCGCGCATAGCAACGTAATCGTCGGTGGAAAGATCGATTTCACCCTTGGGGAGATATGTAGCATACGCCTTTCCGTCACCAAAGCGCACGGAGTCAACGCAAACAGTACCGCCCTCAGCAGTCAGAATGCCATAAATCTGCGAAAGATTGCAGGGCAGACCTTCTGCAACGCACATCCATGCACCCATCTCAGGCTTTACAAAAACAGAATATCTCGTTCCCGTTTTTTCAAAGCGTAAGGAAAGCTTACCCTCTGTATTACAGAGCGTATCGGCAAACGGGGTGACATTACGGGAAGAGTTTTCCTCCTCTGCGTGATGGGCAAACACAAGACATCTGCCACAACCCGCCTTTACGGTAAGACCGTTACAGCCGTCTGTAATGCCGAGCAATCCAAAGGAATCCGCTTGCACACCTACCTCTGCCGTAAGCGAAAAATCCTTCGTGCCGAACGGCGCAACAAGAGCAACGCTTTCGTCGCACAGACGAAGCACTCCGTCCTCGATGCGTTCAGAGGGATTTACGCAGGAAAATGCGCCAACCTTGGGCCAGGTAAACATGGGAGCAACACCGGCGGAGAAATCGCAGGCAAAAATCGGAGCCCTCTGCTGCTCGGTAACACGGAGCGTCAACGGGCGGAGTGCTTGCACAATGGCACACGCATCTGCCGCCGCATAAGCCCCCAAACAGGTTCTGTTTAAGCCGTCATCCAACCAGACGCCTTCTTCTTCACGGACAAGTGTAAACGCCGTTTTGCCCGCAAATTCGCCCTTAAAACAGGCGTCTTCGTTTTTACAAGACCAATTCAGCCCTTCTACGGTAAGCAAAAGAGAACCGATTGCAACAGTAAAGCAAGTGGGATTTTTTTCTGCATTTGCCTCAAACGAAAGCGCAAAGGCGTTGTGCAGAGCAAAGACTATGCTTCCGTTTTCACCAAGCAGATAGCCTCCCTCCTCTGATTTTTCCACAGCTCCTCTTGCCTCGTTT
>JAFQWR010000059.1 GCA_017407365.1 Clostridia bacterium | reverse complement strand
GGACCAATCGGTTATGAGCCGACCGCTCTGACCAACTGAGCTAAAGGCCCTCGGAATGAGTGATGGTCGGGGTGAAGAGACTCGAACTCCCGGCCCCATGGTCCCAAACCACGTGCGCTACCACTGCGCTACACCCCGACGTTTTGTACGGGCTCTCGCACAACGCTATAATAGTATACTATATATCCATAATTTTGTCAATGATTTTTAGCCAATTTTCAAAAAAAAATTTAGAGGATTTTTTTCAGATATTACCAGTTACAATATACTTATATACACTTTATAATTCGTGAAACAAAATAATCCCTTCCGCCGTTTTAAGCGAAAGGGATATGCTGAAAAATTATATTCTTAAAAAACGATCTCTCCTCTTTCCTCTACAAACTTATCTGTGTAGAAAGCAGCAATCAATGCTTTAATTGCAAGATAATCCGCCTTGGCCATTGTTTCAACCGCACTGTGCATTGCAAGCTGAGGAAGGCCGATGTCCACAGAACGGATAGAAAGCTGTCTAGCACTTAGCGCACCAAGAGTGCCGCCACAGGGAAGATCGGCACGCATGTAAAAATCCTGAACAGCGATACCGTTTTCCGTAGCAATATGCTTCACGATAGCAGAAGAAACTGCGTCTGTGGTATAATTCTGACTCGCATGATGCTTGATTACAACACCGCCTCCCATTGCAACGGTATTAGCGGAAAGCTCAGGATGATTGGGGTGCGTTGCATGTGCGTTATCTACCGAAAGTATCATCGAACGGTAAAGAGCCTGTTCTAAATCACAGCAACCTACCTTGCGATGAATACGACTGATCACGGAGCGTAAAAAATCACCTGCCGCACCTTGCTTGGTAGAGCTGCCAACCTCTTCGTTGTCGGCAAGATAAAGCACCGAAGCATAATCTGCTTTCGCTGAGGCAATCGCCTCAACACCGGCAAAGGAGCTCGTCAGATTATCGATACGGGGCGCGCAAATAAATTCGCCGTTAAGCCCTGCCTCAAACGGCTTCTGACCGCACGTGAGAACGATATCAGCATCGTAAGGAACGAATTCTTCATCGCCCGAAAGAAGATCTGAAAGCAAATCTTTATCGCTTAAAAGCCCCATTAAAGGCTGCATATCCTTTGCGGCGTTCAGTTCTACTCCCTTGTTTGTTGCACGGTTAAAATGAATGGCAACATTCGGAATCACAAAAGAGCTCTTGCTTTTTACAAGCTTAGACACAATAGCCTTTTTGACCTTGTCGAAGCCGGTTATTCTTCCTGCAAGAACAAGCTCGCGGTCTAAAAACGTGGAGTAAATTGCACCACCGTAGGCCTCAACCTCTGCCTTTACATACGGATCCTGCTTCTTTAAGGATAGTCCCTTGAGCTTAAAGCAAGGGGAATCGAGATGCGCCGCCGCAATGCGATAGCTGCTAACCTTTTCAGGAACGGTAAAAGCGATGAGAGAAGACCCGTCACGCATAACATAATATTTTCCGCTCGTTTGAAGTTCCCACTCCTCGCCTTCAAACAACTGCACAAAGCCGTTATTTTGCAATTCAGCAGCTGCAAGATATGCAGCATGATACGCCGATTGTGCCTGATCCAAGAAATTTATTAACTTATTCATCATAGTTCAATCTCCTTTACTACATTGTATAGTATTTCTGCTTGGATGTCAAGAAAAAATAGGCAAAAAAATTTTGAAAAACCGCATATAAACGCTTGCTTTTTTTTTACAAATGGGCTATAATATATCAAGTTGACTGGGTGTGGCGCAGCTTGGTAGCGCGCATGAATGGGGTTCATGAGGCCGGAAGTTCAAATCTTCTCACCCAGACCATTTCAAATGTTCGTAACCGATACGGTTACGAACATTTTTTATTTATCAGATGAAAAAAAGAGCAGAACCTGCTCTTTTTTCTTTTACTCAAACAAAAAATATTCCATAAGACCGTCACGTTCTTAATCAGTATACAAATCACATTATTCCTCTAAATCAAGAAGAACAGCGCGGACGGGCGCACCGTCTGCACCCCCAAGATTTAACGGTGCCGCACACAGAAGGTATTTCCCCTCAGGAACATCTGTAAGTCTGATTCCCTCTAATAAAACGGTATCGTCTGAAAGCAATAAAAGATGCACCTCAGCAGGAGCCTTTTCCGGCCCAACCGTTTGCAATTCCGTACCAATTAAAAGCACATTTTCTTTTTTAAGAACCTCTGCCGCTTTTGCGTCAATTTCTCCGCTTCCCTTCAGAAGAATACGTTTAGCCGATTCATCAGAGCAATTTTTCGCCTTATTGATTATTTCTTTCATTTCATCTGCACCGATTACCTGCGGTGCATCGGCCACATAAGCATACCCAACAACACGGGAAAGATTGATTTGCTCTACCGTTTTTCCTTCTTGAATAAAATGGAACGGAGCATCAATATGCGTGCCGTTATGGGCGCACATTGAAAAAACCGTTAAGTTGCAGGCATCACCGTCAAGAATAGAAGACTGCATTCTTTTTTCGGGAACAGGATCTCCCGGATAAACAGAGCAGGTAAAAACCTCTTGCGAAATATCATAAATTTTCATAACAAAGCCCAATGTTCCTTTTCTGTTCGTTTATTATTACTTTACAAATTCAACTGCAAATATTATTATCATTTTAATACTCTTTTCTGTATTTGTCAAGCAAAATATTTTTACAATTGACGAAAAACAGTTGAAATATAAGTAAATTTATGGTAAGATAAATAACATGAAAATCCTTGGTATTGTTTGTGAATACAACCCACTTCACAATGGGCATATACACCATCTTACCCAAAGCTTAAAGGAAAGCTTTGATGCCGTTTACGTTGTCATGAGCGGAAGCTTTGTGCAACGGGGAGAGCCTGCTGTACTTAGTGGCTTTGACCGCGCATCTCTTGCAATGGAAACGGGTATGATCGATGCAGTTTTACAGCTACCCGTTGCGTTTTCTCTATCATCTGCACCCGACTTTTGCTCTTACGCGGTAAGAATTCTTGCCCGTGCAGGAGTTTCCCATCTTTCCTTTGGCGCAGAAACAGCGGATCTTGCATTATTGCAGTCAGTTGCCTCAGATAACACACTGAAGCAAGGTGCAAAAACAGGAAGAAGTCATGCCTCTCTTCTAGGTGAAAATCACCCTGTTCTTTCCTCTCCGAACAATATTCTTGCAGTAGAATATCTGCGAGCCATCAAAGCGTATGCACCGCATATTCAGCCCATTGTCATCAAACGCGAGGGCAACTATCATGAAGAGGGCTTAACGGAGAACTTTCCGTCTGCACTTGCAATCAGAAAGCATCTGATTGACAAAGAAAATACTAACACAATTAAAAACCATGTTCCCGAGCACGTTTTCAGGCTCTTAAACGCCTCAGATTTCAACGATACTACTCTGCTCGGCCAATTGCTTATATACAAAATCAGATCGTCGAACGAAGAAAATCTCGCCCGAATCAACGGTATCAGCGAGGGCATTGAACACAGAATTCTACGCGCAGCAGATTCAGCCATCAGCTACGAATCTTTGATAGAGCATATCAAAACCAAGCGCTATACAAGGACACATATATGTAGAACGCTGTGCAACATTCTCCTGGACATTGACAAATGCTCTGTGCAAGCGGCGAAGGCGGAAGAGCCTTTGCTACAGGTACTTGCCGCAAATAAGTCAGTTTTACCCTTACTCCCCTCATCGCGTATACTCTGCTACTCTGATTGTGAAGGCACCATAAGCAACACACATCATGCTCTGCTTTCGCAAAACAGACGGGCAGAGAGCATTTTTTCCTTACTTATCGGAAAGGAATTTGTAAATATGAACTGTAAAATATATAATAATTGCAATTAACACCTTGATTTTACTTTTTATTTTCTGATGTTTGTGTTATAATAAATAGCACGTTATCCGTGGGGCTGTTCCGGATTCGACCGGGAGGCAAGAGCGGGATAAGCATACCGTAGCGGGCAGTCTACGTTAAAAGGTCCAAACAAAACAAACGCTAACAATAATAGTTTAGCACTGGCGGCTTAACGCCATGTCGCCCCAGCAGTCCCGACGGGTTGGTGCGCGGCATCAGTTAGTCGGGGAACGAAATACAATAAGTCAGCGCAGTTTGTATTTTGTATTCGGCGTTGTTGTATAAACAGATTCTGTTCCTTGGAAGCTGTTTATACGAGATCAAAACAGGAACTAAGTATGTAGAAAATCGCGTTTGCACCTTTCGGGACGCGGGTTCAATTCCCGCCAGCTCCACCATTACAGATAAAGCTTTTGCCGCAAGGCAACCTATATAATACAAACAGGGATTTTATTATGATCAACTATATTGATAATCTTAGTGTGATTATGAAATCACTAAGAAAAGCACATAAGCTATCTTATGACGTAATGGCTGATTTTCTGGATATTTCCAAGAACACGTATATCAAATGGGAGAAAGACCCGGGATACATTCTGAATACGCATCTCAAAAAAATTGCGGACATTTATAAAATTCACGTATCCTTTTTGTTTGTCGATAAAAATATTATTTTACCCGCTCTTTTACCCAGCCCGAAGGAAAAATCCAACAGAAGAAAAAAGATCAAGGATCCCTGGCTGTTGAAGCACCCTGAGTTCATTACACCGGATGACTATGAGTAATCTTGCAGACATAATTCAATATATAGAAGAGTCTCTGTTTTGTGAGGCTCTTTTTTTTATAAACAAAAGCAATTATGCTTCAATCAGTTGCAATAATCGGCAAAATGGTATATAATAGAAATACGTTTTATAACGTACCATCTGTTGATCCCTTAGCTGATCTATGTTAACTGACTATCTGTTTTTTCTGATAATTTACAAAAGACAAAGTAAAGGCATCGTTTTGTCAGTTAGACGGTAAGTTTACGAAAATGCAACATGAGTTTTTCTACTCAACTCAAGCAACGCCGTATGCGTCTGTGTAAAACACAAAAGCAAATGGCTACAGCACTCGGTATTTCGTTAGAAACATACCGCAAATGGGAAAAGGGCACCTCTCCTATCACATTAAGACAAATGATTCATATCTCAGAAATTTTTGGGATATCGTTATTTGATATGATAGAATAGCGCCCACAAATAACCCAAAAAACAAAAGGTCCTGAATACTTTCAGGACCTTTTTTCTATCTGAAAAACACACGTGAATTGAAACGAGAAAAAGACCTGCCTATCGTGTAAGCAGATCTTAATTTCCGTTTTCAATCAAAGATTACTCTTCCTGAGCTTTCTTTTCTTTCTTGACAACTACTTGCTCTTTATCGTAGTAGCCGCAGTTTTTGCAAACGCGGTGCGTCTGCTTCTGTTCGTGACATTGCGGACATTCCTGTAAGGAAGGAACCACAATATTTACGTTTGCAGCAGCGCGCGTATTACGACGTTGCTTGCTGACTTTCCCCTTAGGTACTGCCATCTTTCACACCTCCTAAACCCCGAGAGCTTATTTGTTATTTTTTTTCAGAATCTTGTTGCGCCAAAAGAAGCGCATAAAAAGGATTACTTTCATCAGGGAGAGACTCACACTCACACGATGAAATATTACGGTTGCAGCCGCAGACAGGACATAGCCCCTTGCAATCTTCCTTGCAGACGATTCTGCCCGGAAGCTCATACAAAACAGCATCTGTTACAGCTGAGGTAAGATCTAAAACCTGACCGTCTAATGCATAGTCAAATTCCTGCTCATCCGTGCCCTCTGCTCCAAAAAATTCAGAGAATGAAAATTTAGCCTGCCGAGTAACGGGAGTTAAACAGCAATCGCAAAGCGTAGAAAGCGTATAGGATATCTCACCTTCCACCATAACGCCACCCTCTGAACGAAGCAGGCTGCCTACAAAAGAAACAGGCGTCAACTCCGTTATATTGGGACGCGCAAAGGTTTGCTCAGACAAAACGAGTTCACTTTGATATGGAACATGTACGCCAATGGGAACATTTTGATTGAGTGAAATCCGCATAGTCATCCTTTTAACCTATTTATTATACCGAAAAAGCAGAAACTTGTCAAATGATTTTAGGGTATTTTACAGAAGAGCTAAGGTTTCTCTTGCAATTACCAGCTCTTCGTTGGTGGGAACGATAAGAACACGAACCTTGGATGCGGGCGTAGAAATTTCACGGATGATACCGCGTACACCGTTTGCATTCAGTTCTCTGTCTAATTCAACACCAAAGAAGGTAAGCTCGCCTGCAACAGCCTCTCTGACCTCAACCGTATTTTCGCCTACACCGGCAGTAAATACAAGCACATCCAGACCATCCATAGCAGCCGCATACGCACCTACATACTTTTTAACACGGTAAGAGAACACGTCCAATGCAAGCTTTGCTCTTTCGTTGCCTGCTTCTGCAGCTGCGCAAAGATCGCGGAAGTCGGAGCTTACACCAGAAACACCTGCCATACCCGACTTCTTATTCAGATAGTTGAGCATTTCAGAAATATTCATATTGTACTTACCCATCAGGTATTCCAGCACTGCAGGATCAAGATCGCCCGAGCGGGTACCCATGGGAACACCTTCTAAGGGAGTGAAGCCCATCGAGGTATCCACACTCTTACCACCGTCTACTGCGGTGATGGAAGAGCCGTTACCAAGGTGACAGGTTACGATTTTGAGATCCTTCACGTCTTTACCCAAGAACTTTGCAGCCTCTTGCGATACAAACATGTGGCTTGCACCGTGGAAGCCGTAACGGCGAACCTTGTAATCCTTATATGCCTCGTAGGGAATACCGTAGAGGTATGCCTTTTCGGGCATCGTGGAATGGAAAGCGGTATCAAATACCAAAGCCATGGGCACACCGGGCATTACGGCACGGCAAGCCTCTACGCCAAGAATATTGGCAGGCTGATGTAAGGGAGCAAGCTCGGTGTTATTTTTGCAGATGGCCATAACCTCGTCGTTTACAAGCACGGAGCAATTGAAATCCTCGCCGCTGTGCACCATACGGTGACCAACTGCGCCGATTTCTTCCATCGAGGATACAACGCCGTATTCTGCATTAACAAGGGCATCCAGCACCATTGCGATAGCCTCGGTGTGACTGGGCATATTCTTCATAATTACAACCTCGTCACAGCCTGCTTTTTTATGCTTCAACATACTGCCTTCAATACCGATACGGTCACAAAGACCCTTAGCGAGAACGCTTTCGGTTTCCATATCGAGCAACTGATATTTTAAGGAAGAGCTACCTGCGTTAATTACTAAAATTTTCATAACCAATAAACTCCTTTTAATCTAAGGTATTCAGTACAACAACTGCAACAACAGAGATGATATCCTCTACATTACAGCCGCGCGAAAGATCGTTAACAGGCTTTGCAAGACCCTGAATCAGAGGGCCGATCGCCTCTGCACCTGCAAGATACTGCGTAAGCTTGTAAGCAATATTACCTGCATTCAGATCGGGGAAAATAAGAACGTTTGCTTTACCTGCAACAGGGCTGTCACACTTTACCTTGCTTGCAGCAACACGGGGTACCAGTGCAGCATCACCCTGCAGCTCACCGTCAACCAGCATATCGGGATATTTTTCCTTGATTTTTGCAAGCGCATTGAGTGTTTTATCTACAAGAGGATCCTTAGCGCTGCCCTTCGTAGAGAAGGAAAGCATAGCAACACGCTGCTCGGGGAAGCCGCAAACGTCACGAGCCGTTTTTGCAGTGGAGCGTGCGATATCAACAAGCTGATCCTCTGTGGGGTTAGGAATTACACCGCAGTCGCCGTAAACGAGAACGCCGTCTTCACCGTAGAGCTTGCTTGCAGGGTTTTCCTCAGGCAGAGCAATGATGAAGCAGCTGGAGGCAGAACCAATACCGGGAGCAGTTTTGATGATCTGCAATGCAGGACGGAGCACAGCACCGGTA
Organism: Clostridia bacterium; assembly: GCA_017407365.1. Lineage (GTDB taxonomy): Bacteria > Bacillota > Clostridia > Christensenellales > HGM11417 > RGIG2219. The sequence goes on along the minus strand of JAFQWR010000059.1, from coordinate 473 downwards.
GAATTGACAGCACCTGCAACCATACCGTCTGCATCGTCGTTTTTCAGCATCAAGGTACCAAAATACAGAGGATCGGTAGCGGTAATCATCGCCTGCTCCTCCGTCATACCCTTATTCTTACGCAGCTCATATAAAAGCTTTGCATAAGTAGGTAAACGATCGCTCGTTTTGGGGTTGATGATATCAAAGCCCGAAAGATCTGCATCAGGGCACATAGCCTTGATTTCTTCCACATCACCAAGAACGGTGATACGAGCCATTTTCATGTTGCAGATTTTTTCTGCAGCATAAATGGTACGGGGATCGCAGCCCTCAGGCAAAACGATATGACGGTTCAGCTTAGCCGCACGGGCGCGGATGGAATCCATGATTTTTGACATAGCTTCTTACTCCTCTTTATCCTCTGAAATTTTAAAACTGATGAACGGTAAGGTACAAACCATACCGCATAATATTATACTCCTAACTGCCAT
>JAFQWR010000058.1 GCA_017407365.1 Clostridia bacterium | reverse complement strand
TTTATGTTGTTTTTCCGTATCCTGCCAGCGCTTTGATCACTTCCGAAGCAATCAGCAGCCCCGCCACCGGCGGCACAAAGGAAACACTGCCCGGTGTTTTTCTTCGCTCGGTATCCTCCTCAGCGCTCTCCGGCGACAACGGAATTTCCTTGCTGTAAACCACTCTGAGCGAGGATATACCGCGCGCCTTAAGCTCTCTGCGCATCACACGTGCCAGCGGACAAACGGAGGTTTTGCTGATATCCGCAACCTCAAAGGCGGTGGGGTCCAGCTTATTGCCCGTGCCCATTGCACTGATGACGCTGACGCCTTGCTCCTTACAGCGTGAAACAATGGTAAGCTTTGCCGTAACGGTATCCACTGCATCGATGACGTAATCAAACAGGGAAAAATCCACCTCGTCCGCATTTTCGGGCATAAAAAACATATCCCGCGCAACCACTCTTGCATTGGGATTGATGGAAAGAACACGCTCCCTCATTACCTCCACCTTCTTCCTTCCCACCGACTGCACGGTGGCAATGATCTGTCGGTTTCGGTTGCTGACGGAAACGGTATCGTGATCAAAAAGATGAATTTCACCCACGCCTGCTCTTGCTAAGGCCTCGACGGCATAACCGCCCACACCACCTATGCCAAACACGGCAACAACGGCTTTTTTCAGGCGCTCTATACCCTCTTCTTTAAGCAGCATCTGTGTTCTGATAAATGCCTCATCCATAAAGGATACTCCCCAAAAAATGCCGTCCGCGACACTCACGGACGGAATTCCTTAATTATAATATCGTTTATTTGAAATAGCGAACGCCGGATTCAAATATCTTCATATCGAAGTTGCCCTCGTAGTTTTTATACATACCCTCGCCGATACGCTCTGCGTGGCCCATCTTACCGAATACTCTGCCATCGGGAGAGGTAATACCCTCGATAGCAGCAACGGATGCGTTGGGACAGAAGGGAATCTGTGCGGAAACCAATCCGTCATCCGTGCAATACTGCGTAGCAATCTGACCGTTTTTCGCTAAGGCTGCAAGATCCTCGTCCGTGCAGATAAAGCGGCCCTCGCCGTGCGAGATGGGCACACTGTATACCTCGCCCGTCTTGCAGGCATTCAGCCAGGGAGAGAGGTTGGAAGCTACACGTACGCGGCAGATCTGCGACATATGGTGACCGATGCGGTTGAAGGTAAGCGTGGGCGAATTTGCCTGCAAATCGGTGATCTTGCCGTAGGGCACCAGACCGAGCTTAACAAGAACCTGGAAGCCGTTACAGATACCGAGCGCAAGACCGCCGCGCACCTCCAGAAGATCACTCATCGCATCCGACAGTGCAGGGCTGCGGAAGGTTGCGGCAATCAGCTTACCGGAACCGTCGGGCTCATCGCCGCCCGAGAAGCCGCCTGCAAACATCACGATCTGACTTTGGTTGATCGCCTTTGCCATTGCGGCAACCGACTGCTCGATTTCGGAGGGCGTACGGTTTTTAACAACGAATTCCTGCACCTCAGCACCTGCCATGCGGAAGCGTCTTGCGCTGTCCGTTTCGCAGTTTGTGCCGGGGAATACGGGGATAAACACCTTGGGCTTCACGGGATTTGCAATAACCGAAACGGTTTTTGCCTTTTGCGCAACCTCGGGGTAAGAGGTTTTAACGGGAGCGGTACGCGTGGGGTATACGCTTTCCAATGCGCCCGTAAACGCACTCTGCGCCTCATCAAGCGAAAGAGCCACGCCCTGAACGGAAAGAACCTCTGCCTGTACGGTTGTACCAATCAGCGTAGGAGCAAATTCCTTAAACGCATCGATATCCTCGGTGATAATCAGGATATCGCCAAGCGTGTTGCGAAGCGCCTCCTCTGCGGTGCAATCAAAGGCAAAGCCAATGCGGTTACCGATTGCGGATTTTGCGATTGCGGCAAATGCACCGCCCTCCTCCACAACGGTTGCCCAGCTTACCTTGCCTGCCTTATTGGCGGCATAGAGCGCGCGATAGATGGCCTTTGCCCGGTTGAGATCGGGCACACCGTATTCATCCGTCTTCATATGCAGACGGTACACCTTTTTATCTGCCTCTGTAAATACGTTGTGCAGAATCTCGCGCGTGTCGGCAATGCCGAGAGCAAACGAGATCAAGGTGGAGGGAACGTCGATATCCTCGAAGGTTCCGCTCATGCTATCCTTACCGCCGATGGAGCCTGCCTTAAAGCCAAGCTGAGCATAAAGCGCACCAAGCAGGGCGGAAAGGGGCTTACCCCAACGGGAAGGATCTTCTTTAAGACGCAGGAAATATTCCTGGAAGGTAAGACGCACGGTATCGGTGTTGACACCTGCCGCCGCAAGCTTACTCATGGAAAGAAGCACAGAATATACCGCACCCGTGAAGCAGGATTCCTCAAATACGAAGGGATTGAAGCCGTAGGATGCAGCCGTGCAGGTGGTCGTTTCGCCTGCAACGGGAATTTTTGCAGCCATGCAAACAGCGGGAGTCAGCTGCGTTTTTCCACCGAAGGGAAGAAGCACAGAGCCTGCGCCGATAGAGCTGTCGTATTGCTCGCCCATGCCGCGCTGAGAGCATACGTTCAATCTGGAAAGCTCAGAAACGAGCGCAGCCTTAACGTCGGTTGCAAGAAGCTTTTCTGCCTCTGCGTTCACCTTTTCGCAGTAGTGCGAAACGGCATCGGTAAGGCAAGCCTCTGCCTCCTGCTTTACACCGTTGGTGTCAAGGAAGGCACGGGGCAGGTCTACGATGGTTTTGCCGTTAAAGGTCATCACCATACGGGGCGCCTCGGTTACGGTTGCAACCACAACCGCATTGAGGTTTTCTACCGCACACGCCTCAATAAAGCGTGCGGCATTTTCAGCGGAAACCACAACCGCCATACGCTCCTGAGATTCGGAGATGGCAAGCTCGGTGCCCGTTAAGCCCTCGTATTTTTTGGGAACCTTATCCAGCTCAATAATAAGACCGTCTGCAAGCTCGCCGATGGCAACGGAAACACCGCCTGCACCGAAGTCATTACACTTTTTGATCAGTGTGGTAACCTCTTTTTTACGGAATAAGCGTTGAATTTTGCGCTCGGTGATGGGGTTACCCTTCTGCACCTCTGCGCCACACTCTGCAACGGAATCCACCGAATGCGCCTTAGACGAGCCGGTAGCGCCACCGCAACCGTCACGGCCGGTGTCACCGCCCAATAAAATTACAACATCGCCTGCCTTAGGCTTTTCACGGTAGATGTTTTCCTTCTTTGCCGCGCCCACAACGAAGCCTGTTTCCAGACGCTTTGCGACGTAGCCGGGGTGATAAACCTCTACGACCTGACCGGTGCAAAGACCGATCTGGTTGCCGTAGGAGCTGAAGCCTGCGGTTGCACCCTTGGTGATGGTACGCTGGGGAAGCTTACCCTTTAAGGTTTGCTCGTAGGCAACGCGGGGATCTGCCGCACCCGTAATACGCATGGATTGATATACATAGGTTCTGCCGGAAAGGGGATCGCGGATTGCGCCGCCAAGACAGGTAGCTGCGCCGCCAAAGGGCTCGATTTCCGTGGGGTGGTTGTGTGTTTCGTTTTTGAACATAACCACGTAATCCACAGGCTCTCCATCCTCCATTACGGTTACGCAGATAGAGCAGGCGTTGATTTCGTCCGAAAGGTCGAGGTCGTTGAGATAGCCTTCCTTTTTCAGCTTTTTCGCGCCGATGGTTGCAACGTCCATCAGACAGGGATATTTGTCGTTACGCTCCTTGTAAAGCTCCTTAAAAAGAGCAAGATAGGTTTCGTAGCCCTCTTCTACACGCTTATTGGGCGTGGAAAGAGTAACCTTTTTCAGCTCGGTCAAGAAGGTGGTGTGACGGCAATGGTCAGACCAATAGGTATCCA
>JAFQWR010000057.1 GCA_017407365.1 Clostridia bacterium | reverse complement strand
TGTGATGGAAGGGCGTATCTGCCCCTATAACGATTGACTTTGCTTGCTATTTTATGGTATAATAAAAAGACTGTAAAGTATCGAAAAAAATAAGAAAATCGAAGAGCGAACCAATATAGGTCGCATCGGGAGGTTTTATAATGGAAAAAATGTATCTTACCGCCGCTGGCTACAAGGCTTTGGAAGAAGAGCTTGAGGATCTTGAGGTCAACCGTAGAAGAGAGGTTGCCGAGAAGATTAAAATTGCACGTGAATACGGCGATATCAGCGAAAACTCCGAGTATGACTCGGCAAAAGAAGAGCAGGCAATGATCGAGGGCCGTATCTTAGAGATCCGCGCCCGTCTTGCAGGCAGCGAAATCATTGCAGAAACCAACGATACCAGCATGGTTACGATGGGCAGTGAAATCGACGTGGTCGTTATCAACGATAAGGGCGCTTCCAAGGAAGAGCATTATGTGCTCGTTGGCTCCTCGGAGGCAGATCCCTTTACCAAGCATATCAGCAACGAATCGTTGATGGGCAGAGCTCTGATCGGTCGCCGTGTCGGCGATAAAATCAGCGTACAGACGCCCGGCGGTGTGCTTCAGTTAGAGATTAAGGACATTCAGAAGAGAGGTACTAACGAATGAGTGACAACCGTCCCGTAATTGCGCCCGAAGAGGATCTGAACGAGATTCTGCGCATTCGCAGAGAAAAGCTTGCGGCCCTTGTGGAATCGGGTAATAACCCCTACGAGCAGGTAAAATACGTGCGCACGCACAGCTCTGCTTCCATTCTTGCATCCTTTGAGGAGCTGAATGAGCAAACCGTTTCCATTGCAGGACGTATTGTTTCTCGCCGCCTTATGGGCAAGGCGAGCTTTTGCCATATTTTAGACGGAGAGGGCACCATTCAGATTTACGTTCGCTCCGACGAGCCCGAAATCGATTACGAAGCCTTCAAAAATATGGATATCGGTGATGTAATCGGTGTCAGCGGCTACGTATTCCGTACGCGTACGGGCGAGGTTTCCGTGCACGTGCAGAAAATGATTCTGCTCAGCAAGTCCCTTCTGCCCCTGCCCGAGAAGTTCCACGGCTTAAAGGATAACGATATGCGTTTCCGTCAGCGCTACGTGGATCTCATTGCAAATCCCGAGGTAAAGCGTACCTTCATCACCCGCTCCAAGATGATCACCGCTATCAGAAGATGTCTTGACGACCGCGGATACGTTGAGGTGGAAACGCCTATTTTAAGTACGCTTGCAGGCGGTGCAACAGCGCGTCCCTTTATCACGCACCACAACACGCTGGATATCGATATGTTCCTGCGTATTGCACCCGAGCTTTACTTAAAGCGTCTGATTGTAGGTGGATTCGAGAAGGTATATGAGCTTGGCAGAATGTTCCGTAACGAGGGTATGGACATGAAGCACAACCCCGAATTCACGATGATCGAAATGTACGAGGCATATTCCGACTACAACGATATGATGACCCTGGTAGAGGATCTGATGACCTGCATCGTAGAAACGGTGCGTGGCGGCGATTATGAAATCGAATATCAGGGCACCAAGATCAACTTGAAGCCCCCCTACAGAAGAATCACGATGGTAGACGCCGTTAAGGAATATACCGGTATCGATTTCAATGCCGCATCCATCCCCGAGATTGTTGCCGCATTAAAGGCAAAGGGTGTGGAGACCGCAGACGAAAAGATCTCTTGGGGCAATCTTTTGTTCCTTGCCTTCGACGAGCTGGTAGAAAGCAAGCTTGTGCAGCCCACCTTCGTGCTGGATCATCCCATCGAGATCTCTCCCCTTGCCAAAAAGAAGAAGGCAGATCCCCGTCTTACCGAGCGTTTTGAGTTCTTCCTTTGCACTTGGGAGCTTGGCAATGCGTACAGCGAGCTGAACGATCCCATCGATCAGAAGGAGCGTTTTATGGCTCAGATGCGTCTGCGTGCGGCAGGCGACGAGGAAGCGCAGGTTATGGACGAGGATTTCGTGACCGCATTGGAATACGGTATGCCCCCCACGGGCGGTCTGGGCCTTGGTATCGACCGCATGGTTATGCTTTTTACCGATTCCCCCAGCATCCGCGAGGTTCTGCTCTTCCCCACGATGAAGCCTAAGGCATAATTCTTATTCGCTTTTAACCGTCAAAAAGGGAAAGGCACGGTTTAACATGGAAAATAAAATAACAAAAGAACGCTTAAACAACCATATCGCCTACGATTGGATGAAATACATCGCCATCGTGCTTGCAGTCATTTTTGCGTGGTCGTTGATTTTCACCGTTTGTGCCACGCGTATACAGCCCGGTCAGCAGTTTAAGATCTGCCTGATCGGTATGTACCGCACGCAAGGGGTGGACGCTTTCAAAACGGACCTTCGCACTGTGCCCGAGGGTAGCGCCGACGGGTATCCGTATTTCGGTGACGACGTGCTTGAAATTATCTCGCAGACGTACAATCTTGAGGAAAGCTCAATGGCGCAGGTCTGGTCCACGCACATTGCGGCGGGCGAGGGCGACGTGGTGATTGCCAATATCTGTGATATGTATACGCTTATCGATCAGGGTGTTATTTACGCGCTTGGCGATGTTTTAACAGAAATCGATAAGCTTGCCTACTATAACGAAAGCACCGATCAGGAGTATTTCAAAAGCTCTCTCGGTAAGCCCTACAGCAAAATGAAGGGCGAGGAGCTGATTGAAGCAATCCGAACGGTCAATAAACAAATCGATCATTATAAGGCACAGGCAAACAAAATCAGGGCGTTTATCGAAAGATATCCCTCGCTTGCCTTAAACTATGCGCGCGGCAGCTATACCAATGAGATGGAGTCCTTTACCAATCCCACCGATTACGAGGCGGCAGAGGTAGAGGAAAGCAAGCTGTGGGCAATTGATATGACGCTTCTTTCTGCCAAGCTCAGGGAAAAGCTTACGGTATCCCGTGAGATCGATCACGAAAATCCCTTCCCCGGCTACGAGCGCATCAACGACTATGCAATCGGATGTCTGCCCTTTAAGGAAAGAAACCGCATTCAGTTCTATGAGTCCATCAGCGTGGCGTGCTATATGATCGACACCTATCTCTCATGATCATTTTACCCGGACTTAAAGCCTATGCCCAAAAAGGAGCAGTGCGGATGCATATGCCCGGGCATAAGGCAAGTGAAGCATTTCTTAAAAGCTTTCCGCAGGCAGAGGTGGATATTACTGAGCTTCCGTTCAGCGACAATCTGTTGCAACCGGAGGGCATGATTGCCGAGGCTCAGGATGCCTTTGCAAGAGTATTCGGTGTGCCGTATGCACGCTTTGTAACCTCCGGCTCCACGGTCAGCCTGCAAATTCTCATTCATGCAAGCAAGCGGTTTGGATCCTTGCTTGCCATCGGTCGCAACGCACACAAAAGCGTGTACCATGCCTGCGAGCTGTTTGGTATCACTCCCGTTGTTTTAGAGGATCTTTCCGAGGCGGCGGTAGAGGAGGTCTTTCAGAAGGAGAGCGGGCTTTCGGGCATTCTGGTAACCCGTCCGGATTATTACGGCAACTGTATCAGCCTTGCTCCCTTACGCAAGCTGTGCGATCGCTACGGTAAGCTTTTGATTGTCGATCAGGCGCAGGGTGCGCATTTTGGTCTGCACCCCGCTCTTCCGGATTCTGCAATCGAGGCAGACGGCTTTGTGATTTCTGCTCACAAAACACTGCCTGCCTTAACCCCTGCATCCGTAATCTGCGTGCGAAGCGCAAGCTACCGTGATGCTGTGGAAAAATCCTTTTTGCTGATACACACAACCAGCCCCTCTTACCCGATTATGGCAAGCATAGACTACGCACGAGCGTTTGTCGAAGAAGAAGGCGAGGTGTGCTTTTCGAGCGTTTTAGGGGCAATTGCGGGCGTTAAAACAGACCTTGTGCGTCAGGGTGTGCCCGTTCAGCCTTGTGATGACCCCACCAGACTGCATATTTTGCTCAACGGAAAAATCAGTGCAGACGACTTACTTTTGCTGTGTGAGCAGTGCGGATGCTATCCCGAAATTCTGTCGGAGCAGGAGGCTTTATTTCTGTTTTCGATGACGGACGGAGAGAAGGAGGCGCAGGCTGTAAAAAAAATGTGCCTTGCGCTTGCACCCTATGCGGTGGCGGCTCATCAGCAGGCGCAACCCGTAAGAGGCGAAAGAGTAATGCCCTATTTACAGGCGGCAGTGGCATCGCAATGTATGCTTTTGCCCGAGGAAGCCGTGGGGCGTATTTCTGCGGCAGACGTCGGTGTTTATCCGCCCGCAACTCCTTTGGTGTTAAAGGGGGAGCGCATTACGGCAGAGGCCGTTGCATATCTTAGCGGCAGAAGAGATACCTTCGGCTTAGTGAACGGAAAAATTGCCACCGTTGATTGTGAGGAATGATATGAAAAAAGGCGTATTCGTCACCCTTGAAGGCTGTGAGGGTGTAGGAAAATCCACGCAGATTGGCTTGTTAAAGGAGTTTTTAACAGAGAGAGGTGTGGATTTCATATTGACCAGAGAACCAGGCGGAAGCAAGATTGCAGAGCAGATACGCACGGTAATCCTGGATGCGCAGAACACCGAAATGTGCGATAGCTGTGAGGCTCTGCTGTATGCGGCGGCGCGTGCACAGCATCTGCACGAGATTGTAATTCCTGCCCTTCAG
>JAFQWR010000056.1 GCA_017407365.1 Clostridia bacterium | reverse complement strand
GAGCGCTTGCGGAAAAAATGATTGCCGAAGCAATCGTTTTATATAACCTTTCGCCCTGCAAAAACCTGATTGGCATCGGAGGTACGGCGTCTACGCTTGCCTCTCTGCATTTACAGCTGGAAAAATTTGACGAACGGAAAACGCACGGTACCGTGATAAAAAGAGAAGCCCTCAGCAAAACGGTGGATCTTCTGTATTCGCTTTCTGTGGAAGAACGGAAAAAGCTGCAGGGGCTGGACGCAAAGCGCGCAGACGTCATTGCAAACGCCGCCCTGCTTGTTTTACGCATTATGGAAATGCTGCACGCAGAGGTCTTTACGGTATCGGAAAAGGGCAATATGGACGGCTATTTATTCATCAAGGGGTAGCACCGTGAAAAAAGGAACGAAAATATTCTTTTACATAATCAATTATCTGATTCCCATAGCCACCGTTGCTGTCTTTTGTATTTTATTTGCTCCCAAAAGCGGCACGAATTGGGTAAGATCTGTCATCTGCGCAGTCGTAGGCGCTTTGTTCGGCTACGTATTCTGCACCGCCCTGCACGAGCTTTGCCATCTGGCAGTGGCAAAAAAGACGGGCTGTGAAATACTCGGCTTTTCGCTGGGAATGTTGCATTTCAGAAAAACAGAGGGCAAATTTGCGCTATCGGTGCACAGAACCGATGACGCAGCAGGCTCTCTGACGGTATTGCCCCCTGCCCAGGGCACCGAAAGCGCCCTGAGCCGTGTGCTTACGGCAGGCATCGTCGGCTCCTCTGTCGGCGTTTTTCTTCTATGCCTATGCACCCTGCTCGCCGTGCTTACCGAGCTCAGCTCTGCCGTATACCTTGCGGCTTGTGCTTTGGGCGTTTCCCTGTTTTTGCTTGTGAATCTTTTTGTGCCCGACGGAAGACTGCGTGACGGTGACCTTCTGCACGGCTTAAAAGCAAACCGTGCGGATACGCAGTATTTTGTTTGCTACGCCAAGGCCGTACGACTGCTGGCGGACGGAGCCGCCCCCGATGCGCTTAACCCCACCGTGACAGACTCTTTACCCGTTGTGGAGGACACAAACCTTTACAGAGCATCTTTATTCCTGCTGAAATACTATCACCACCTGCACACAGGCGATTTAGCGGCCGCAAATGCCGTTTTAACGCGCATGAGCTCCTCTCTTGAGGATTTATCCAACGCAAATATCACCGCCGCAATTGCGCGCAGTTTTGCTTTGGAAGAGCTGTTTATGCTTTGCGTGAGCGGCAACGCCGCCGCGCAGGAAAGAGCCGAAGCCCTTGCGCCCTCTCCCCTCAGCAACGACGCCGACGAGCTACGTGTGCTTGCCGCCTATCAGAAATGTATCCTGCACGACGAAGAGGCATATCAGCAGACGTTAGAAAAAATAAGTGCGCTTCCCCGTATCCGCTTTTCGGGCTTGACAGCCATGAACGAGGAGATTGCAAAATCGCTGTAAACCGCTTGTGTTTTTCCGATAATTATGGTATCATAAATACACCAACCATACAGGAGTACCTTCATGAAGAAAAAGAAATCCATTTCGTTAAACCTTTTAGACCTTATTTGCTTTGTGCTTGTGCTTGCCTCTGTGGCGCTTCTTTTTGTGCCCTTCTTAAAAACAACCACCACCGGGCTTGGTAAGGTAAACGTGCAGACGGCAAACGGCTTTGAAGCACTTGCCAGCATTTCCAAGCACGTGGAAGAGATTGACACCTCTACCTTAGGCTCCATCTTCACCAGCCTGGAAAATGCATTTGCCGATATGGAGGAGCTGAATAACATTGCAGATGCGGCAGCAAACAGAACGGAAACCCGTGGGCTGATGTCGGTTGGCTCCGTTTGCATCATACTTATGCTTGCATTTATTCTCTGCTATCTCGTTTCGTTTGGTATCTGCTTTTTTGGACGCGGAAAAATTCTGTATACCCTGCAGCCCATCTTTCTTGCAGGCGCACTGCTTACAAGCATTCTTGTTCTGATTATGATGGGCTCGGTTGCAGGCAAGCTGAACGCTTTGAGTGCAGAATCCATTACCTCCCTTGTTTATACCGTTAAAAATACCACGCTTTCGTTTATACCCACCATTGTGTTACTGCTGGCGCTTGGTTGCACCCTGTTCAAGCGTGCGTTATATTCGGTAGACAGAAAGAAGCTTTTTAAGAAATAAAAAAAATAAGGATGAAGAGATTGCTCTTCATTCTTTCTTTTTACCCCGGCAGGACAGCAAGGCCTTTG
>JAFQWR010000055.1 GCA_017407365.1 Clostridia bacterium | reverse complement strand
CCCGTGCCGTTCAAGGGGGTGTATACGATTTTCAGTGAGATGTCGCCATCCGAAAGCGATTGCTTTTGTGCGGCCTGCAAAAAGCCCTCGTATACCTCGGCGGGCACGGGCAGAATTCTGTCTGCATACTGTGCGCGGTCGAAGTCGAGCTCAGAATACGGCGTTGCCTCGATGGCGGCCTCGATTGCCTTTGCCTCCTCGTTGCCAATCTGACAGCCGCTGTGCTCGTATACCTTGTAGCCGTTGTATTCGGCAGGGTTGTGGCTTGCCGTTACCATAATACCGCCCGTACAGCCAAGCGCGCGCACCGTATACGAAAGCACGGGGGTGGGCAGGGGACGGTCGTATAAATACACCTTAATGCCCTCCTTTGCGTACAGGCAGGCAGAGGCAAACGCAAACTCACGCGATTTGTTGCGTGTGTCGTAGGAGATTGCGATGGAGGGATTTTCGCAAACGGATTTGTAGTATTTTGCTACGCCTGCCGCCGCGCGGAGAACGGTAAAAATATTCATACGGTTTGTGCCTGCGCCGATTACGCCGCGCAAGCCGCCCGTTCCAAAGGCAAGGCTTTGATAAAAGCGGTCCTCAATTGCTTTTTCGTCATCTGCAACCGAAAGCAGCTCCTCGTGCAGGTCTGCTTCGTTACGGGTAAGAGTGAGCCATGTGCTGTATTGCTTCTGATACATTAGGTATACTCCTTGTTGTCTGTTATGCACTGAGCCGTGCTTCATAATTATTTTAACATATTTTGAAAAGGAATGCAATGGATATATAGCAAAAACTGAACTTTCATTCTTTTTACATAATGTGATGAACAGATGAAAAGGAGAAAAATGCGCGGAATATCTGACGCAAATGGGGTTAAGGCGTTAAAAATTTCTTTACAAGAAGGCTTTTTTTTGTTATAATATACAAAATGCGGATTTCCTTGCCTTCCGTGGCGAGGGAATGACGAAAGAGGATTTACCATGGGTAAGATTATCGCGTTTTCCAATCAAAAAGGCGGCGTAGGCAAAACAACGACCTGCGTCAATGTTTCGGCGTATCTGGCGGAGTTCGGCAAGAAGGTTCTTCTGATCGATCTCGATCCGCAGGGTAACGCCTCTTCGGGCTTGGGCGTTATCAAAAACCGCGCCAGGAAGTCCTCGTATAACCTGTTATGCGAGGAAAATCCCCTTGCAAGCGAAATGGTGCTTCCCACCGAGGTGAAGGGGCTTTCCATCATCCCCAGCAACATCGACCTTGCAGGTGCGGAGATTGAGCTTGTAAATATGCCCAACCGTGAAATGTCGCTGAAAAATGCCTTAGAGGCATTCCGTGACGATTACGATTATATCACCATCGACTGCCCTCCGTCGCTTGGTCTTTTAACGATCAATGCTTTGGCGGCGGCAGACAGCGTGTTTATCCCCATTCAGGCGGAGTTCTATGCGCTCGAGGGTTTAAGCCAGCTTCTCAACACGGTCAAGCTCGTGAAAAAGCACAAAAATCCCGATCTCACCATCGAGGGCGTTGCGCTTACCATGTACGATTCCCGTGCCACCATTTCCGGTCAGATTGCAAACGAGATCAGGGAATATTTTAAGGCGAAGCTGTTCGATCAGGTCATTCCCCGCAACGTGCGTCTTGCAGAGGCTCCCTCTCACGGTGTGCCCATTATGCTGCACGATAAGCACTGCGCAGGCGCAAAGGCGTACCGCCGCTTAACCAAGGAGTTTTTGCGTAAGGAAGAAAAACGCAAATAAACACGCAATACAAAGCAGAAGAAATATCCATCAGAGGGAATTAAGGAGTACAGTATGTCCGGTAAATTAAAGGGTCTGGGTAAGGGCTTAAGCGCCCTGTTTCAAGAAACACAGGAAGAATATGAAGATACCTTCACCAAAAAGGTGATAGAGGAATCCCGTGCAAGGGCGGCAAGTCAGCCTGCTCCCGAGGTGCAGATTGTAGAGCGCATTCAGCTCGTTTCCGACGGTAAGCCCGCAGAGCTTCCGCTTGCGCTGATCGATCCCAACCCCGAGCAGCCCCGTAAGTATTTCGACGAGGCGGCGTTGAAGGAGCTTTCCGAATCGATCAGGCTGCACGGCATTATGCAGCCTCTCACCGTGGTTAAGCGCTCCGACCGCTACATCATCGTGGCAGGTGAGCGTCGCTACCGTGCAAGCAAGCTTTTAGGGCTGGAAAAGGTCCCCTGCGTAATCAAGGATTACACCGAGCAGGAAATCAAGGAGCTTTCGCTGATTGAAAATCTTCAGCGTGAGGACCTCAACCCCATCGAAGCGGCAGAGGCAATCCGCACGCTGATGGACGAGCACAGCTTAACGCAGGATAAGGTTTCGGAGCGCATCGGCAAAAACCGCTCCACTGTTGCAAACCTGCTCCGCCTGCTGACGCTTCCCCCCGAGATCACCTCGCTGGTGCGTGACGGAAAGCTGAGCGCAGGTCATGCACGCTGTCTGGTTGCCATCCCCGACGAGGCACGTCAGAAGGAGCTTGCGGAATACGCAGTAGAGCATTCCGTTTCCGTACGCGAATTGGAGCGTATGGCAACCGCGCAAAAGCCCGCACCCAAAAAGGCGGCGGCAAAAAAGGCAAAGCCCGTGCCCACCTACGAGCTTCGCGACCTCGTCAACACCATGCAAAGAGTGCTTGGCACCAAGGTTTCCGCTGTGGGCAATTCCAACAAGGGCCGCATTACCATCGATTATTTCTCCTCCGAGGATATCGACCGTATTTTCCAGATTTTTCAGGATTTGAAATAACGCCGTATGGTTTTTGCTTGAATGTCAATAAGATAATCAGGGATGTATTGGTTTTTACGCACGGGCGTAAGTGTGTGATTATTGGAGGTTTCAATTTTGGCTAAAATCGTTTATTCGGCAGATTCTACCTGTGATTTAAGTAGAGAGCTTATTGAAAAAACGGGAGTTTCTGTCATTCCCCTTACCGTTATTTTAGGGGAAAACAGCTATCACGATGGCGTGGATATCTTTCCTGAGGATATCTACAGCTACGTAAGCAAAACGGGCATTCTGCCCAAAACATCGGCGGCAAGTCAGTATGAGTTTTCCGAGCATTTCAAAAAATTGCTCAGTGCCAATCCCGGCTGTGATGTGTTGCACTTTTCTCTTTCCGATCAGCTTTCCTGCTCCTACCGTAATGCAGCTGCCGCCGCAGAGGAGCTTTCCTCTGAGGCAGGTAAGATTTACGTGATAGACGGCAGAGTGCTTTCTACGGGCACGGCGTTGCTTCTGTTGAAGGCGCAGGATTTGGAAAATG
>JAFQWR010000054.1 GCA_017407365.1 Clostridia bacterium | reverse complement strand
TTGAGGAGCAGATTCCCTTTTCGCATTTTGCCTGTGTGCCCTTCCATGAATCGGGCGCAAGCTACGCTGTGGGTTTTGTGGAGGAAAACGGCGCACCCCGTTGGCTATGCTACGCCGTTCCTTCGCCCTACTACCCCATTCCACCCGAGGCATTAAAGGGGTTTTCTCAGTTCTTACCCAAAAACCCTCACGAGCCATTCGGTGAGGGGTATTTTCTGCTGTTTGAAAGTGCGGAAACGGGAGAAATACTTTTTGATACGCGCCATTAACTGTTTTTGGAAAAAATCCGTAGGCAGACTACGGTCATATCGTCCTTAGGCTTACCGCCGTATGCTTTCAGACTCTCTGACATAAGATGCTCACAAAGCTCCTGCGGATTTACAGTAACGCATCGCTGTACCGAGGCTTTTATTGCGCCTACATCCACAAATGCATCTGTTATGCCATCGGTGGTCAGCACAACCATATCCCCTGCCTGCAAGCGGACGCTTTCGGTTGAGGGTTTACTTTCCTCTAAAATCCCGAGCGGAAGCGCATTACCTGCTATCACCTGCATTTTTTCACCGCGAATGACCGAGGGAGGTGCGCCAAGCTTAATAAAATCTGCTCTGCCCTCAGACAGATCGATTACAACAATATCCAGCGCACAAAAAACCTCTTCACAGCTACACGCAAGCAAGCCGTTTACGCTTTCTAAAATCAGATCGCTTTCGAAGCCTGCCTTATAGAAGGATTCTATCAGGGAAATTGCATTTCTGCTTGCACGCTCTGCCATTTCTCCGCTACCCATACCGTCGCAAAGCGCAAGCAAAAAGCGATCTGCGCCAATCTGAATCAGCGAATGGGTATCTCCGCTGACCCGGTTGCCCGATTTTGCCATTCCACAGGCACCGAATACCACATCATAAGAAGGCGCAGGGACAAGCCTTACAACAATTTCGTTGCTTTTTGCGGTAGCCTCTCTTTCCACGACCATCATAGCAACGCCAAGCGTGCGGGAAACCGTTTTGCTTACCTCTGCCTTAACAGCATCCTGCGGCGGCATGGTTACGCATACGGTGTATCCCTTACGGGAGGAAAACACCACCGATTCATAGCATTCCAGCTGCTCGTTCAAAAGTGCATCCTGCACCCTCTGCATCAGCTCGGGACAAAGCTCTCCTCTATCACTCTCTGCACCGGAAAGCTTTTTGAATATTTGCGCAACCCCTGCAATTTCCTTTGCAATCAGCTTTCTTGCGCTCTCCTGGTTTGCCGCTTCGTTTACAAATTGCCGATACCCGATGCAATACTGCGTGATAACCTGCATGGCAAGATTGGTTTTTGCACATCGCTTTGCAAAAAGATCGGGCATATCCAAAAGCGTGATTCGGCCCTTTTCCAAGCCTGTTGCAATAAACTCCGTCAAAGCATCCTGCACGTGCGAATGCACGTCACTGCAATACGCCTTATTGGGGCATCCCTCACACACCCTTTCATGAAAATCCTTAACGTAAGCCTGCACCGCTTGTTCTGCTTTGATTGTACGGGACGCCAATTCCACGAAAACACGTTGCATTTCGTTGAAAATACCGCTCAGACTGATCAGTCTTCTTCTGAGCGTCTGCTCCTCCTTTTGTCGGACAAGCGTAAGAAGATGCTTCTTTTTGTCGGTAAACCTATCCCGTATCCCTTTAAGCATACGGTCAGAGAGGCATAACGAAAGCACGGAGCCAAGCGAAACAGTAATAAAATGTGCATAGGTGTATTCGGTGTAAAAACCCGTAGCATATGCAAGAAGGATGTCGGAGAGTATCACAGCAAAAGCAGGCATAATTCTGCCCGTGGTACGAAACGCCGCCGCAACCATATGCCAGATACAGAAGGACGCAATCCACACAGGATTACCGCTTACTATGGCTGCGCCCATGCCCGAAAGCACAGCTATGCCAAAAGCCGCCTCTACCCCAAACACGTATAGGGAAAGATGAAGCAGCATGATAGCAACAACAGCTGCCACGTTTACTCCGCCAAAGCTGACACGAAAAACCGCGGTGAATGCAAGCAAATAGGTTATAGCAAGACAAATACGCTCATCTGCCGTAGGCTTGGACGTTATACCGCGATAAAAAAAGCATTTCATTCCCCAGCACAGCGCAACAAAAAGCACAACGGAAATGATCAGCGAGCGGAATGAGGGCAAAATCTGTGCTTTTTCAGTAATAAACGCAAAGCGCAGACATCCGCAAAGCAAAAATACAGCGGCATAGGCAAACAGCCTGTGCTTTTTTACTGAGCGCAACAGAGAAGCACCAAGCACAGCAAGCATAACGGCTGAAAGAATGCGGTTTAACAGCAATGCCCTTGGAAGTGTTAACAGGCTTACCAATATAAAGCCAAGCAAGCTTGCAGGAGCAAATCCAAAAAACACGCCTGCACCAAGTGCGGCAAATAGCCCTGCTTCATCCAGTATGCTGTACCCCAACGCAAGCGCAAGAGCAATCCAGAACAAATGCCAACCGATTTTGGGAATACCGCCTCTTTTACGCAACGACCTTTTCAACCTTCTTCTCCTTGCGTTTTATTCTTAGCGCATTATACCACCGAAAATGTAAAAAGAGCTTCAACTTTTGTCGAATACGAAAAAAATCCCTATTTTCTATTTTACCCCTCAAACACTTTACATTCCTGCCGTTTTGCTATATAATAATACCTATGGAAATCTCAGCAATGCTACAAGCATGTCATGTTCAACCGGGCGCACGCGTCGCTGTCGCCGTTAGTGGCGGCATCGATTCCGTATGCCTTTTGCACGCTCTTTTTGCCTTGCAGCAAAGCTACCCTCTTCAGCTTTCCGTACTCAACTTTGAGCATGGAATCAGAGGCGAGGGCTCTGTGAGGGATTCTGTATTTGTAAAGGAGCTTGCAGAAAAATACGGCTTACCGTTGTTTTTCTATGAGCTTAACGTACCCGCAGAGGCGGCATCGCGCGGTAAGGGCATTGAGCAAACAGCAAGAGAGCTCCGCTATGAGCATATCGATAGATTACTCGGCGAGGGCACCGTTGATTTTGTTGCAACGGCTCACAACAGCGATGACAATGCCGAAAGCATTCTGATGCACCTGCTGAGAGGCGCAGGCACAAACGGCGTACAGGGCATTCCCTTGTGTAGAGGAAAAATTATACGGCCACTTATTCACGTGTCGAGAAAAGAGATTGAAACATACGCGCACGAAAACGGACTTTGCTTTGTGCATGACGAAACAAACGACGATGTCAACTATACACGGAACTTTATCCGAAAGCAGGTGCTTCCGCTTCTGGAAACCCGCTACCCCAATGTAAAAAATGCGCTTTCCGGGTTTGGTGAAAGAATTGCCTCCGCTCAGGCATATCTTACGGAGCAGGCAAAAAAAGAAGTAACTCAGATGGGTGAGCAGGCATACGCCTTTTCGGTTGACCTTCACCCGGCTCTCTTTTCGGAATGCATTTTTTATATTGCCTCTTTGCTTGGTGCGGTAAACAATCTGGAGCAAGCACATATTAACGGCATCCGCTCGCTGATAGAAGCGCAAACGGGAAAGAGCGTTCAGCTTACGAACGGGCTTGTTGCGTGGAAGGAATACGGAAGCATCGTATTGGAAAAGAAGAGATGCCCCGATCCTCTGCTCGCTCCTTTCAGCCTGCATTCGCTATCTGTAAATCGCGGTATTATTCAAGTCGAGCAAACACTCACAGCAGACCTTTCGTGCAAAAATAAGTGGTTTTTTGACCTTAAAAAGCTACCACAAAATGCAATATGGAGAAATCCGCAGAATAACGACCGTTTTACGCCCTGTAATTCAAAGGATAAATTACTCAGTGATTACTTCACAGACCGTAAGATTTCTGCCCGGCTGCGGAGCGAAATTCCCGTGCTTGCGTGCGGAAGCAGAGTGTATCTTGTCGTAGGATTTGGTGTTGCCGATCAGGTAAAAATCGACAGCTCCTCCTCGCAGATCGTCTGCGTTAATTTATCTTAAAACCGTTCACTACGCCCGATAGGCGAACAAATACCAATGAGGTTTTTATGTATCAAGATCTTGAAAAAATCCTGTACACAAGAGCAGATTTGCAGCAGCGTGTAAATGAGCTTGGCGCACAGATCACAAAGGACTACGAGGGGAAGTTTCCTCTGCTCATTTGTCTGTTGAAGGGCTCCTGCATCTTTTTTGCTGACTTGGTCCGTGCCATTGAAACGCACGTAGAGCTTGACTTTATCATGGTCAGCAGCTACGGCTCTTCGGTCAACTCCTCCGGAAATATCGTAATTAAAAAGGATCTTTCCTGCGATATATCCGATCGTGACGTTATTATCGTGGAAGATATTATCGACTCCGGTCTTACCATCTCGTATCTGAAAAAATACCTTCAAACCCGCAAGCCTCGCTCTATTTCCGTTTGCACCCTGCTGAATCAGCAAAAAAGGCGCAAGGCAGATCTTACGCCCGAATATATCGGCTTTGAGTTAAACAGCGAATTTGTGGTCGGATACGGTCTTGATTTTGCAGAGCGCTTCCGTAATCTGCCTGAAATCGGCATATTGAAGCATGAATTGTACGAGGATAAGGAATAATGAAAAAAGCAAGGCTTCAACCAGCCTTGCTTTACTTTTATTGTTATTCTTTATGCACGGTACATCAATATGCCCTTGGGAACAATACGGCATTTGAAATTCTGACCGTGGATCAATTCTCCGTCCGCATTGATTACAGGCTTTGCGTCCGTGATGAATTCCACCTCTTTGCATTTGTATTGGGTAGTGACATCGTATTCCAGGATTTTTCCCTTCATAAAGCCCATAAAGATACCGGGCATACGGGATTTTTTCATTTCATTTACAATCACAACGTTCAGAACGCCGTCATCCAACACCGATTCGGGTGACATATTCATACCGCCACCGAAGTAATTGCCGTTGCAGACTGCGGTGATCATGGCAGAATGAAAAACCTCTTCTCCGCCGTCGATACGAACCTGATACTTATTCCAACGGAATTTGAACAGAGAGGCGATGAGCGAGATATAATAGCCGATTTTACCCTTGAAGATTTTCGCCTTTGCACAACGCTCTAAAACGTCCACGTCAATACCCATACCCACGACATTGATGCTTCGTGTGTCGTTAAGTAAAATATAATCGGTGGGCTTTGCTTCATGATCTAAGATAAAGCGCATTCCCTCTACCACATTTTTAATGGGAAGCTTGCAAGCCTTGGCAAAATCGTTACCCGTGCCAAACGGAATCAATCCGAGCTTTACCTTGGCAGGGTCGGCAATACCGGATACTACCTCGTGAAGAGTGCCGTCGCCACCTACACAAACGAGCTCACAGAATTCATCCTTGCAATTTTCGGTAATTTCCCGCGCAAGCTCTGCCGCGTGTCCAACGTGCAGAGAATGATATAGCTTATATTCCACCCGACGCTCAGTTAAAAAGCCAATGAGGTCCCCCTCGTTTTTCTTGGCTTTGCCTTTACCTGCAACAGGATTCAAAATAATATGTATCATAACAATTACCTCAGATTCTTATATCTCTATTATACATAAAAATCAATATAATTTCAATCGTTTTGAGGGGCTTATGCATATTTCTATCAACTCTGTATTACAAAATCTATCCAAAACCGTACAAAACCCTATTTATGTTACAGGCGGATATGTGCGTAACACCCTTTTGGGCGAGCCGCCTGCGGATACGGATATCTGCGGCGTACAATCCGTTGAGGAATTTACCGCATCTCTTCAAGGCAGCAGCTTTATTCCCAGAGAAATTCTCCCGCGTATGAATACCGCCCTCATCAAGGATACTGTATCGGGAGAATCGTTTGAATACACCTCCTTTCAGTCAAAGCTACCAAAGGAAGCCACGGATTATGAAATGATTAAGGCGGATGCCCTGAGAAGAGATTTTACTGTAAACGCAATTTATGCAAACGCACTAACGGGAGAGCTGATTGACCCTCTGAACGGATATGAGGATATCATCTCAAAAACAATCCGCACCGTTAAGGAGCCCTCCTCTGTTTTTTTATTTGACCCGTTGCGCATTTTGCGTATGGTCCGCTTTGCCGCTCAGCTCGGATTTACAATAGAACCAAGCGCCTTATCTGCGGCAAAAAACCTGATAAATCAGGTACCTCTTCTTGCAAAGGAACGAATTACGGATGAATTTGATAAAATCCTGCACGCAGACCAAAAATATCCTGCGTTAACAAAGGGAAGAGCGCTGCACGCCGAAGCGCTGTATCTGATGAAGGAAATGGGGCTTTTGTTTGCAATTATTCCTGCATTGCAGGAGGGGGACGGCTTAAACCAAAGAAAGGATTTCCATCGTTACGACGTACTGACACACATTCTTGAAACGGTAAGGTTTTCGCATCCCTCCGTTCGATACGCCGCTTTGTTGCACGATATCGCAAAGCCCAAGATGCTGTATAGCACGGGAAAATTTGCCGCACATGATAAGGAAGGTGCAAAAATGGCACAGAATATACTGCGCAATGACCTTCTTCTACCCAAAAAGGACGTTTCCTTTATCTGTATGCTGATAAAGCTTCATATGTATGATATGGACGGAAAAACGTCTGAGCGAAAGCTGAGAAAATTTCTTGTAAAAAACGCCGCCTACACGGACGCCTTGCTTTTATTGAAGCAGGCAGACTACATGGGATGCGGATATATGACCGATACAAGCCCAACTGTTTTGCGGTTTACTGCATTAAGAGAAAAAATGAAGACAGAAGGAGTGCCCTTCAGCTTGCGAGAGCTTGCCGTAAGCGGCTACGAGCTGCAAAGCGCAACGGGGTTACCGCCCGAAAGAACAAGCGAGGCATTACAATATCTGTTACTGCATTTTGCCAATCATCCAAAACAAAATACTGTGAAAGGATGTATTGCCTTAACCAAAAAATGGCTTGACGGCATTGCCTCCTCTGCCAAATAGCATTAACATATACGATTGCATATAAAAAAGGGTTACCGTGCTTGGTAACCCTTTATTTTTATGCTTTTGCAGCCGTGCAATTATTTGCGGCCACGTTTTACATAGGTGGTGTGCAGAATGTGGTGTGCCTTGTGGCTGCCGGGCTCGCCGAGGTACTCGGTGTAGAGCTGCTGAACAGCTGCATTCTCGTGCGATTTACGTACGGGAAGGCCCTTATCTGCCTCATAAAGAACCTTAGCGCGCAGGCTACGAACATCTTCGTTGTTCATAACGTCTGCAGGCTGAATGGGCTGACCGCCACCGTTTACGCAACCGCCGGGACAGCACATGATCTCGATGAAGTGATATTCACGCTCACCTGCTTTAACAGCCTCAAGAAGCTTTCTTGCATTGGAAAGACCGCTTGCAACAGCAACCTTAACCTCTTTGCCGCCTACAACGTAGGAAGCTTCCTTGATGCCTTCCATGCCACGAACCTCGGTGAAATCGAGATTTTCGAGCGTCTTCTTATCAACAACCTCAACAACGGTACGAAGCGCTGCTTCCATTACGCCGCCGGATGCACCGAAGATAAGACCTGCACCGGTGTAGATACCGAGAGGAGCGTCGAATTCGCCTTCGGGAAGTGCATTGAACATGATGCCTGCTTTTTTAACCATACGTGCAAATTCACGGGTGGTGATAACGTAATCTACGTCGGGAACACCTGCAGCACTCTGATCTGCTCTGCCCTTTTCGAACTTCTTAGCAGTACAGGGCATAACGCCTACTACTACGATATTCTTGGGATCTAAGCCGTTCTTCTCTGCGAAATACGTCTTAACTACTGCACCGTACATCTGCATGGGCGATTTGCAGGTAGAAAGATTTTCCGTCATTTCGGGGAAGTAATGCTCGCAGAATTTAACCCAACCGGGCGAGCAGCTGGTGATCATGGGAAGAACGCCACCCTCGGAAAGACGCTGGATGAACTCCGTGCCCTCTTCCATGATGGTGAGGTCTGCCGCAAAGTTGATGTCAAACACCTGATTGAAGCCAAGGCGACGCATAGCGGTAACCATTTTACCTTCTACGTTGGTGCCGATGGGCATACCGAATTCCTCGCCCAAAGCAGCACGAACTGCGGGAGCGGGAGCAACTACTACGTATTTTTCGGGATCACGCAGAGCATCGAATACTGCCTGAGTATCGTCCTTCTCGGTGAGAGCACCGGTGGGGCAAACATTGATACACTGACCGCAGGCTACGCAAGGAACGGAAGAAAGGGGTTGCTCGAATGCGCAAGCGATATGGGTGTCGAAGCCACGTGCGTTGGCACCGATAACAGCAACCTCCTGACGAGCGTTACAAGCAGCTACGCAACGGCGGCAAAGAATACACTTGGTGTTGTCGCGTTGCAGATATACGGTGGACGTATCCTTTTCGTAGTAGCTGGTTTCGCCAATGAAACGGGTTGCATCACAGCCGTATTCCTGAGAAAGAGCCTGCAGCTCGCAATTACCGGAGCGAACACAGGAAAGACAGCTCTTGTTATGATCGGATAAGATCAGCTCGAGGGTGGTCTTACGGCTCTTGATAACCTTTTCGGTATCGGTGAAGACCTCCATGCCCTCATTTACGGGGTATACGCAAGCGGCTACAAGGCTTCTTGCACCCTTAACCTCAACCATACACATTCTGCATGCGCCAATCTGGTTGATTTCCTTCAAGTAGCACAGGGTAGGAATGCGAATTCCTGCACTGCGGGCGGCTTCTAAAATGGTCATGCCATTTTCTGCGGTGACCGCAATACCGTTAATTTTTAAAT
Source organism: Clostridia bacterium (assembly GCA_017407365.1). Classification (GTDB taxonomy): domain Bacteria; phylum Bacillota; class Clostridia; order Christensenellales; family HGM11417; genus RGIG2219. The sequence goes on along the minus strand of JAFQWR010000054.1, from coordinate 80 downwards.
TCACCATAAATTACACGACCTCCTTACTTTTTAATGATCGCGCCGAATTTGCACGATTCCATACATACGCCACACTTGAT
>JAFQWR010000053.1 GCA_017407365.1 Clostridia bacterium | reverse complement strand
TTTTTACAAACTCGCCGAGTGCGTCAATTGCCTTACGCGAGAGCTTTTCGCTGAAGCCCTTTGCGTTGATGGCACGTACGCTTCCGCCGTTTGCCACCGCATCGGTAAATACCTTAAAGCCACAGCCTGCAACAAGGTCCGAAAGGTTTACCAGCTCCATGCCGAAGCGGGTGTCGGGCTTGTCGGAGCCAAAGCGGTCCATTGCCTCCTGCCAGGTTAGACGGGGCAGGGGAAGGGAGAGCGAAATGCCCTTTGCCTGCATAAACACCTCAGCAAGAAGCCCTTCCATCATGGTCATTACGTCGTTTTCGTCCTCTACAAAGCTCATTTCAAGGTCGATCTGCGTAAACTCGGGCTGACGGTTGGCGCGGAGGTCCTCGTCACGGAAGCATTTGGTAATCTGGAAGTAACGGTCGAAGCCGCTGATCATCAGCAGCTGCTTATACAGCTGGGGAGATTGGGGCAGAGCATAAAAGGTGCCCTGATGCACACGGGAGGGTACGAGATAATCTCTTGCGCCCTCGGGCGTGGATTTGCCCAGGAAGGGCGTTTCGATTTCTAAAAAGCCATTTTTAACGAGATATTCTCTTGCCGCATTTGCAATTTTTGCGCGCATCATCAGGTTTTGCTGTAAGGGTGCGCGTCTGAGGTCGAGATAGCGGTATTTTAAGCGGAGCATTTCGTTTACGTTCGTTTCCGCTTCGATTTCAAAGGGCGTGGTTTCTGCCTCGGATAAAATTTTGAACTCGGATACAAGCAGCTCGATTCTGCCCGTGGGGATGTTTTCGTTGATAGAGGAGCGGATGCGTAAGGTGCCCTTTGCCGCAAGCACAAACTCGTGGCGGATGGTGGTTGCCTTTTCAAAAACCGCTTTATCCAGCACCGATTCGTCGAAAACGATCTGTAAAATACCCGTGCGGTCGCGCAGGTCAACGAAGATCAGGCTGCCCAGATCTCTTCTGCCGTCCGTCCAGCCCATCACCGTAATTTCTTTGCCAACGTCGCTCTCCGAAAAGCTTGCGCAGTAATCGGTACGCTTCATGCCGTTCATAAATTCAGCCATTGTATTTCCTCCTTATTCCGTAAAGAAAGCGGGTAGGGAAGCAAGCGCAAGCTCCTGCTCGCTTCGCTCCTGCATATTTTTCAGTTTGATTTTCCGCTATTCAGCTCGTCCTCACCAAGCACAAGCACGTAGCGTGCGTTGATTTTATCCGCATACTTCATCTGTGCTTTTAGGCTTCTTGCCATCAGGTCGGTTTCCACCGAAACGCCCGCCTTGCGCAAGTCGTAGGCAAGCTTTTTGGCAGGCAGAAGCGCCTTTTCGCCCAAGGGGGCAATATAAAGCGTTACGCCGTCCGGCTCGCCGAAGGGCAGATTTAAGTTCTGCATCAGAAGCAGAAGCCTTTCAAGCCCCAGTCCGAAGCCTGCCGCAGGGGTGGGATTGCCGCCGAGCGAGGCAACTAAGTTGTCGTATCTGCCACCGCCGCATACGGTGGATTTTGCACCGAGGTCACCCGAAACAAACTCGAATACCGTTTTGGTGTAGTAATCCAGCCCTCTTACGATACGGGGATTTACCGTGAACGGAATGCCGAGTGCGGTGAGCGTTTGCTTCAGCTCGGTAAAGTGTGCGTTGCACTCCTCGCATAAATAGTCGAGGGTAGAGGGTGCGCCCTGATTGACGGCGATGCAGCCCTCCTCCTTACAGTCTAAAATACGCAGGGGGTTTTTCTCTAAACGCTCTAAGCATACGGGGCAGAGCTTATCCTCGTGCGCCTTGTAGTATTCCTTCAACGCCGCATGGTATTTGGGACGGCATTCGGGGCATCCGATGGAGTTGATGCAAAGCTCTAAGCCGCAAACGCCAAGGCGGTTGAACAGGGTGTATGCCGCAGAAATCAGCTCTGCATCCGCTGCCGCCGAGGGAGAGCCGAACATCTCAATGCCAAACTGGTGATGCTCGCGCAGTCTGCCCGCCTGCGGGCGCTCATAGCGGAATACAGGGGTGAAATAATAGGTTTTTAAGGGCATGGGCTCGTTGAACAGACCGTTTTCGATAAAGCTGCGCACTGCGCCTGCCGTGCCCTCCGGCTTTAAGGTGATGGACCTTCCACCCTTATCGAGGAAGGTATACATCTCTTTATTGACGATATCGGTGGTGTCGCCTACGCCGCGCAGGAATAGCTCGGTATGCTCAAAAACGGGCGTGCGGATTTCCAGCAGGCGGAAATCTTTTGCCACGCTGCGTGCGGTGTCCTCGATGTAGTGCCAGAGTCTGCTTTCAGAGGGCAAAACGTCCTTTGTGCCCTTGGGAATGTGTATCATAAAAAAATTCCTTTTATTCGGGAAGAAGCTTCCCCATATAATCGCATATATTCATTATTATATCCCTTTTATAAAATAATGTCAAGCGTGCTGACAGCGGCTGAAAATATATCGGGGCAAAAAAGCGTACGATTGCAAAAAGAATACATCAGCACTTGCAAAAAGAGTGCGTTCGTGCTATAATATCGGTGAAAAATCATCCCGATTGGGGAGGAAGGAATATGAGAATTTTATTTCAGGGCGACAGCATCACCGACGCTCACCGCGACAGAACGGACCCCAGAAGGCTTTCGGGCTATACGCAGATGATTGCCGATAGCCTGGGTGAGGAGCACGAGTATTTTAATTACGGTATTTCGGGCGACACCACCGCACAGCTTCTGGATAGAATCGGCGCAGAATTGCAGGCAACTATGCCCGATATCGTCACCGTGCTGATTGGCATCAACGACGTATGGCGCAGGTTCGACAGCAACTACTTTATCCCTGCCGAGCAGACACAGCAAAACGCAGAGGAGATTTTCTGCACGGTGAGGCGCATCTGCCCGAATGCCAAGCTGATTGTGGCAGAGCCCTATCTGCTTCCCGCACCCGATAAGCTGCATTGGCGCGGTACGCTTGCTTACAACATTCAGGCAATCCGTGAGGCGGCGTTAAAGTATGCAGACGCCTTTATTCCGCTCGATTCCCTGATGACGCTTGCACGCAAAAGCACCCCCTGGCAGCTTCTTGCGGCAGACGGCGTGCATCCCGACGAGGCAGGTCAGCGTGTGATTGCGGAAGCCTTCGAAAAGGAAATTAAAAAATACCTGTAAAAGGCAAAGCCGCTCTTTCTTTTGGGGCGGCCTTTTCTTTTGTCGGGGCGGCAGAAAGGGAAGCCTGTGCGGCAAGGCTTTGCCGGGAGCAATGCGGAGAGAAAAGGGGACGGCGAAAAAATCCTGAAATTTTTTTGAAAAACCCCCGAAAAACGCTTGCAATATTTTTGAAACCTTGCTATAATATATGGGTACTGTTTGAGGAAGTTTAGCTCAGCTGGGAGAGCATCTGCCTTACAAGCAGAGGGTCACAGGTTCGAGCCCTGTAACTTCCACCAAAAAATTCGACAAGTTTCGACTTGTCGATTTTTTTTATCCATTGCGAAAGCAATGGTATATCATCACGACGCAGTCGTGGATATCATCCGCCTTGCCGAGTATATCTCGACAAGGCGAGTATATCATCAGCCGTAGGCTGTATCTTCTTTCGCCTTGGTGATATCCAAAGCTACGCTTTGATGATATACACGCCTTTGGCGTGATTGGGAAGCTACAGTTCAAACCCAAACAAAAAAGGCAAAAATATCTTTTTTATCGCCTCTTCACAGCATAACACCCTTGTCTATTAGGCAAGGGTGTTTTTTTGCCTTTGTCGTACCTTTTGTTTTTTACAGGTCGCGCGTTGCGCTTGCACCTGCGTTAAGTCTTTCTTGCTTTTACAAGAGGGGCTTTTTTATTGCCTTTTTTTGGTGCTTTGTGCTATAATAAAAAAAACGGCATCTGCCGTTACATGGGTGAAAGTATGAAAATCAATGCACGCTATCTGGCGCTAACCGTTTCTACCAATCACGCTCTGCCCTGCAAAAAGCTTCTTTTCCGCAAGAGAGGCGCGCTTGTGTATGAGTTGGATTTTATTCCGCCCGCAGAAAATGACCAATCGGCGCGTACGCTATACCCCGACCTCTTGCCCTTTATGGGGCAGGAGCTTACCCTTTCGGTGCAGGCAGAGGGGGAGGAGCAGCCCTTTGCCGCCACCCTGACCGATGAGGTGCCTGCCTCGCCGCACTTTGGTTATCTGCGCCCTGCCCTGCATTTTGCACCTCGCTACGGCTGGATGAACGACCCCAACGGGCTTGTGTTTGACGGCACGCGCTATCATCTGTTTTTTCAGCACAACCCCGCAGGCACCGCGTGGGGGAATATGCACTGGGGGCACGCCGTATCCTTCGATTTACTGCATTGGGAGGAATGGGGAGATGCGCTTTATCCCGACGAAAACGGCACGGTGTATTCGGGTAGCGGCGTGGTAGATTACAACAACGTATCCGGGCTGGGCAAAAACGGTGAGCCGCCTCTGCTGTTTTTTTATACGGCGGCAGGGGGGAACTCTCTGCGCTCTGAGGGGAAGGGCTTCAAGCAATATCTTGCCTATTCCGTAGACGGCGGCAAAACGCTGATAAAAAAAGAGGAGCCCATTTTGCCCGAGCTTGCATCGGGCAACCGTGACCCCAAGGTAAATTATGCGCCCGAGCTTGGTTGCTTCGTGATGGCGCTCTATTTGCAGGAAAGCGATTATGCCCTTTTTACCTCGCAGAATCTGCTGGATTGGCGGCTTTTTCAACGCATCACCCTGCAGGATGACGGCGAATGTCCCGATTTTTATCCGCTGATCTGCAAGGAAGACGGCAGACGGCTCTGGGTGCTTTCGGGGGCGTCTGAGCATTATCTGGTGGGAGAGCTGAAAAAAGAGGGGTTTTCCCCCGTTCAGCCCGTGATGGGCGGCCGCTACACACGGCTTGCGTATGCCGCACAGAGCTACTTCGGCATTGGCGGAAGGGAGGCTCTGACCTCTCTTGACATTGCGCCGCGTGCGGTGAAGCTTGCATGGATAAACGCAGGGGCGCAGGGCACGGAGTTTTTCGGTTGTATGAGCACACCCATGGAGGTATGCCTGCATCTCGATTCCGACGGTATCTACCGTCTTACGCAGTACCCCCTGCCCGAAATTGAGAGAAGCGACATTTTCAGCCGCGTAAGGCTGGTTCTTGACGGTCAATCCTCGCCCGAGGGCAGCCTTTGCGGCGTGCCTTACCGGATGGATTGTGACGGGCGCACGCTCACCGTGGGAGGTGTTACCCTGCCGCTTACCCTTACGGGGGAAATTCGGGTACTGCTGATAGCAGACCGCTTGGGCGTGGAGGTCTGGTGCGACGGCGGACGCATTTATGCCGCAGTGGATGCCCGACCGAGCGTGTAAATAAGCGTGCATTTTTGCTTTGCAATCTATA
>JAFQWR010000052.1 GCA_017407365.1 Clostridia bacterium | reverse complement strand
TGCAATAATATCCTCAAGGTTATTGGGGCGAAGATCGCGCATAAACTTTTTCATGCCCGCACTTTCAAGCTGGAATACGGCGTCTGTATCACCCTCACCAATCAGCTCGTACGTGCCGCGATCCTCGTAGCCGATTTCCGCAAAATCGACCGTTATACCGTGCTCCTCCTTCACATAGGTGACTGCCTTTTTGATATCGGTAAGAGTTTTTAAGCCAAGGAAGTCCATTTTAAGAAGCCCCAGCTCCTCTACCTCTATCATATTATACTGCGTGGTGATATCCTCTCCGTTTCGTTGCATGGGCACGTGATCGGAAATAACATCCTTACAGATTACAACGCCTGCCGCATGCTTACTGGTGTTACGGGGCATACCCTCGAGCTGACGCGCCATATCGACAATCTGACGCACGGTGGCGTCGTTTGCGTACATCTCCTTCAATTCGGGCACGCTGATATCGGGCTTACCCGGCTTTGGCTCTACAAAGCCAAAAAGCTGAGGAATTGTGCCCTTACCCGGCATAGCCTTGGTGATTTTGTCTACATCTGCATACGGCACACGGTACACACGAGCAACGTCCTTGATGGCGTTTTTTGCCGCCATTGTACCAAAGGTTACAATCTGACAGACCTTTCCGTCACCGTATTTTTCCTTTACGTATTCGATAACCTCGCCACGGCGCTCGCCGCAGAAGTCAACGTCGAAGTCTGGCATACTCTGACGCTCGGGATTTAAGAAGCGCTCAAACAGCAGAGCGTATTGCAGGGGCTCTACGTTTGTAATACCCACTGCGTAGGCTACAATACTGCCTACGCCCGAGCCTCTGCCTGCGCCTACGGGAATATCGTGCATACGGGCGTAATTGATAAAATCCCACACGATGAGATAATACTCGTTAAAGCCCATACGGTCGATAATGCCAAGCTCGTACTCTGCACGCTCCATAATTTCGGGCGTGATTACTTTGTAGCGGTTGTTCAGGCCGTCCATGCAAAGCTTACGCAAAAACTGCTTGGGCGTGGTGCCGTCGGCAGGAACGTAGTTTGGCAGTAACGGCTGATGGTAGGCAAATTCAAAATTGCACTTTTCGGCAACCTCAAGAGTATTTGTTATAGCGTCCGGCACCTCAGGGAAAAGCGCCGCCATTTCGTCATGATCCTTTAAGTAAAACTCCTGTGTGGAAAAGCGCATACGGTCTTCATCGTCGATATGCTTACCCGTTTGCACGCAAAGCAGAACGTCGTGCATTTCTGCATCACTTTTATTGATATAGTGCACGTCGTTGGTGGCAACCATTTTTACGCCCAACTCTCTTGCAAGCGCAATCAGCTTGGGGTTGACGTATTTTTGCTCGGGAATGCCGTGGTCCTGCAATTCGATATAAAAATCCTCACCGAACATACGGATAAAGCGCTCGCACAAAGCGCGTGCCTCTTCATCGCGGTCGCTGAGCAGAAGGCGTTGCAGCTCGCCTGCAAGGCAGGCAGAAAGGCACACCACGCCCTCGGTATGCTTTTCTAACAGATCCATATCAATACGGGGCTTATAATAAAAGCCGTCGATAAAGGCAATGGAATCCAGCTTTATGATATTTTTGTAGCCCTGGGTATTTTTTGCAAGCAGAACGAGGTGATACATTTCGTTGCGCTTGGAATCACGGCTTTTGTAGTCTTTGGTGACGTAAAACTCGCAACCGATGATAGGCTTGATGCCGTGCTCCTTTGCCGCCTTAGAAAACGCAATTCCTCCGTACATGTTGCCGTGATCGGTCATTGCAACTGCAGGGATGTTCTTTTCTTTGGCAACCTGAAAAAGCCTGTCAATACGGGCAGCTCCGTCTAACAGACTGTATTCGGTATGCAGATGCAGGTGTACGAAAGGATCCATATTGCATTCTCCTGTTTTTCTATTTCAACCGTTGCTTAATTCTTCTATTATTATAGCACATTGCCGATGGAAAATCAACGTTATTTACGCTGAAAGGGGGATAATAAAAAGCAGCCCCAAAAAGCAGGGAGCTGCCCGAATGATGTCTTGACTTTGCGGTTATTCCTCTTCCATGCCATCGTAGCCCTCAAGATCGGCAAGAAAAGCCTCTGCATCCTCTTCCTCGTCGTCCGTTTCGAGCTCGTCGCCAAGCTCCTCGTAATCGCTGTCGTAGCTGGAGATGGCACCTGTGTTGAGCATCGCACTTTGCGTTGCCTTCTTTTTTGCCTCCTCATATACCTGCTCGCTCGGCTCCTCCCTTTCGGTAAAGGTGATGCCGTTGATACGCTCGAGCTTTGCAAGACGGTGCTTCAAAAAAGCAAGCTCCTCCCACACGGGACTGATCAGACGCAAGGGCGTTTTTCCGTCCTTACGCAAAAGAATACAGGGGTTACCCTGCGCAATACAGTTCATCGGGACATTCTTTTTAAGCACGGTGCCGCTTAAAACGATGGAATCCTGACCGATGATAACGCCACCGTAAATGACCGAGCCGGACTCGATAACTGCGCCGCTTTTCACGATGGGAGCCTTACCCTCCACCTTCATAAAGGTTACGTTGCTGCCGATGATGACGTTATCGCCAATGACCGTGCCCTCGCAGATAGAGGTACCGTTGCCGCCATCGAATGCAACACCCTTCCCCATCTTGACGGAGGGATGAATGTAGATGCCCGTGCGCTTCAGCGACCACTTACTGAACGAATTAGCAAAAAAGCCGATTCCTCCGCGCAAGAGCGCATG
>JAFQWR010000051.1 GCA_017407365.1 Clostridia bacterium | reverse complement strand
GCCAACAAGTATTACCTTGCTGCTCCCGCTATCGTAGAGGAAATGATGGCTAAGGTTGGCAACCTCACCGGCAGAAAGTACAACCTGTTCGACTACGTTGGCGCACCCGACGCAGAAGAGGTTATCGTAATCATGGGCAGCGGCGCAGATGCAGTTGACGAAACGATCACCTACCTCAACGAGCAAAAGGGCAAAAAGTACGGCGTAATCAAGGTTCGTCTGTACCGTCCCTTCGTATCCGCAAAATTCGTTGCAGCGCTTCCCAAAACGGTTAAAAAGATCTCCGTTCTCGACCGCACCAAAGAGGCAGGCTCTTTAGGCGAGCCCTTATATCTCGACGTTGTTGCAGCATTAAAGGAAGAGGGCATGAGCGACATCACCGTTTTAGGCGGCCGCTACGGTCTGGGCTCCAAGGAGTTCAACCCCTCGATGGTTTACGCTATCTACAAAAATATGGAAAGCGCAAACAGCATCAACCACTTCACCGTTGGTATCAACGATGACGTTACCGGCACCTCTCTTGCTGTTGACGAGCTGGTTGACGCAGCACCCGCAGGCACCATCCGTTGCAAGTTCTACGGCTTAGGCTCCGACGGTACGGTTGGCGCAAACAAAAACAGCATCAAGATCATTGGTGACAACACCGATCTTTACGCACAGGGCTACTTTGCTTACGACAGCAAGAAGTCCGGCGGTCTCACCGTTTCGCACCTGCGCTTCGGTAAAAAGCCCATTCAGTCTTCCTATCTCATCGATCAGGCTGAATTCATCGCTTGCCACAACCCCTCCTACGTAACCCGTTACGATATGCTCTCCGACGCAAAGGACGGCAGTGTATTCCTGCTCAACTCCCGTTGGACGACCTTAGAGGAGCTGGAGGCAAACCTTCCCGCCGCTATGAAGCAGCAGATTGCAAACAAGGGTCTGCGCTTCTACAACATCGACGCTACCTCGCTCGGTGTTAAGGTTGGTCTGGGCTCCACCCGTATCAACGGTATCATGCAGGCGGCATTCTTCAAGCTTGCAGACGTTATTCCCTATGCAGAAGCAGTGGAATACATGAAGAAGGCAGTTGTTAAGTCTTACGGCAAGAAGGGTGAGGCTGTGGTTAAGATGAACCACGACGCAATCGACCTCGCTTCCGAAGAGCTGCATGAGGTAAAGTATCCCGAATCCTGGAAGACGACCACCGAGGGCGCTCCCTACGTAGCCGTTGCAGAAAACGAATACTTCAAGACCTTCGTTCATCCCATTCTCGCTCAGAAGGGCGACAGCCTGCCCGTTTCCGCATTCGACCCCACCGGTTGCGTGCCCACTGCTACCACGCAGTTCGAAAAACGCGGTATCGCCGTTAACGTTCCCGAATGGATTCCCGAGAACTGTATCCAATGTAACCAGTGTGCGTTCGTTTGCCCCCATGCGGCAATCCGTCCCGCACTCGTGGAAGCAAACGCAGAGGTTCCCGAGGGCTTCGTAACCAAGCCCGCTACCGGTCTTGCAGGTCTTGCATACAGAATGCAGGTGTCTCCCCTTGATTGTACCGGTTGCGGCAGCTGCGCTAACGTATGTCCCTCCAAGACGAAGGCTCTTGTAATGAAGCCCATCGCTACGCAGGAAAAGGAAGCAGCAAACTGGGATTATGCAGTTGCTCTGCCCGCACAGGATACCTCCAAGTTCAAGAAAGAAACGGTTAAGGGCTCTCAGTTCTGCCAGCCCCTGTTCGAGTTCTCCGGCGCTTGCGCAGGCTGCGGCGAAACTCCCTATATCAAGGCAATCACCCAGCTGTTTGGCGATCGCATGATCGTTGCAAACGCAACGGGTTGCTCCTCTATCTACGGTGGCTCCGCTCCCACCTGCCCCTACTCCGTAAACAAGCAGGGTCACGGTCCCGCATGGGCAAACTCCCTGTTCGAGGATAACGCAGAGTTCGGCTACGGCATGAACCTTGCTGTTACCCAGCGCAGAGCAAAGCTTGCTGAAAACGTTGCAAAGCTTGCTGAAATGTGGGTAGAATGTCCCGAATGCAAGGCTGTATTAGACGCTTGGCTCGAGGGTATGAACAATGCAGAGGCTTCCAAGGCAGCAGCTGCAGCTCTCATCGAAAAGCTCACCACCTGCACCGACTACGATGCAGAGGAAAAGGCTTTGGTAGACGCTATCCTTGCAGAAAAGGATATGCTCGTTAAGAAGTCCATCTGGATCTTCGGCGGCGACGGCTGGGCATACGACATCGGCTACGGCGGATTGGATCACGTGCTTGCTATGAACGAGGACGTTAACGTTCTGGTTGTAGACACCGAGGTATATTCCAACACCGGCGGTCAGGCAAGTAAGTCCACGCCTACAGGTTCTGTTGCTAAATTTGCTGCCGCAGGTAAGCGCGTTAAGAAGAAAGACCTCGGCATGATGGCTATGAGCTACGGCTATGTATACGTTGCTCAGGTTGCTATGGGTGCAAACCAGGCTCAGTACCTCAAGGCTCTCGCTGAGGCAGAGGCATATCCCGGCCCCTCCATCATCATCGCTTACGCTCCCTGCATCAACCACGGTATCAACATGAGCAAGACGCAGGAAGAAGAGAAGAAGGCTGTAGAGTGCGGCTACTGGCAGTTATATCGCTACAACCCCGCTCTCCTCGCAGAAGGCAAGAATCCCTTCACGCTCGATTCCAAGGAGCCCACGGGTGACTATCAGGCGTTTATGGCAGGCGAAACCCGCTACGCTTCCCTCAAGAAGATGCAGCCCGAAATCGCTGCTACCCTGTTCGCTAAGACGGAGGCAGACAGCAAGGCTCGCTTAGAAAGCTACAAGCGCTTAGCAGCAGCAGACAAGGAGTAATTCGCGTCCGCCGCAAGGCAAACCAATAAAAATAAAGCCCTCAGAGCAAACCGCTTTGGGGGCTTTTTTACTGCCGGTATCACCGCCTTTTTTGAAATCTGAAAGGGCGGAGGAGGCAAAAGGATAAAAGAAAAGCCCTTTCGGCAAGGAGTGTGCCTTGACGGAAGGGCTTATGTATTACAGCATAATGCTTATTCGGTAATTCTTTTAATCAGGTATCTGCCCACGGAGTGGTAGAGGGGAAGGGTGGCTTCTCTGCATTCTGCGGGGAAGCGTTCCATAAAATAATCTGCCTCAAGGGTGAGATTGCCTTCATATTGAATATCTCTCAGTGCCGCAATCACATCCTCCCAGGGGATATTTGCATTGTAGGGAATGGAGTGGCTGTCGTGGATGAGGTCGTTGTCGTGTACGTGCAAAGCAATCACGTGCTTGCCAAGCGTGCGAAGCATTGCCGCCGCGCCTTCACAGCCCGTGCCCTGCATATGTGCGTGGCCGATATCCACACAGGCTCCCATAAAGGGGTCATTCACTGCCTTCACGTGTGCAAGAAAGTCCTCAGGGGTAGAGCAGGCGGCAGGAAGCACGCCCGTTTCCTTAGACCAATTCCACATATTTTCGGTAGCAATCTTAACTCCGGATGCCTTTGCGGCAGGAAGAATTTTTGCGTAGATTTCCTCGGCATTTTTTTCTGCGTTCCAATCGTTGCAGGGATGCACAACCATCACGGGGCATTCCAGCTCGCCTGCAATCTGAATGGCACGGAGAATCATGGGCAAACCCTTTGTAATTACGGGGAAGGGTGCGTGTGCTTGCAGGCAGGGCAGAAAAAGCTCCCTGCTGAGTGCCTTTAAGGCTTTCACGTGCGCAAGCCATCCGTCATCTGAAAGCGCACAGCCCATAAGCCCCATGTCAAACATAGAATAATCAAAGCCGTCAAAGCCGTGCTTTGCAATCAGGCGCAGAGCCTCCTCGTCGCCAAAGCTTCTGCCCAGGCATTCGGTAGGTGCAACAAGCTTCATAGTAATACTCCTTTTATGTAAATAAAACGGCGCAACAGTTGTTACGCCGAAAAAACTCTATTCTTGTGTCAGGTCAAGACCGTAGCAGCGTCTTCTGCGGTGCTGACGCCTTTCGTAATTCTTCCAGAGGTTCTGGATATTGCTGTTCGTTTCCAGCTCGGGGCCCGTTTCTGCGTAGCGTACGCCCGTTCTGATCATTGCCTGCAAGGCGTTGTAAAGCACCATAGCGCCCACACCCGTGTTGGCATGAGAGGGCAGAACACCCACGCTTAAAAGGTCAACCACCTCATTGCCCTGCATATTCTTCACAAAGCGGATGATATCAAACAGCCCAAGCTTGCCCCACGCCTTTTTCATTACCTTAGAAAGCGAGGGAGCAAAGAAAGCATAAGCCACCATTTTTCCCTCTTTATCCACGATTACGGTGACGTAATCGGTGCGGACAATCTGCGCAAACTGATCGATACAATTTTCGATCATACGCTGATTTAAGGGTACATAGCCGTAGAGATGCGCATACGCCTGATTCATAATCTGAAGCGCATCAGAAAAGAGTGCAGGGATATCCTTTTTGTTGATCACAAGATAGCGATACCCGTATTTCTTTTCGATGGATTCCACCAGCTTGGGCAGACGGGGGTCAATCTGCTCGGGTACGGTAATGCGATATTCCAACCAATCCACACGCTTGGTAAAGCCAAGACGCTCCAGCTGCTTCATATAGTAGGGTGCGTTATAAATGGTTATGTAAATATCGTCCTCCTCAAAGCCCTCAACCAAAAGACCCTCCTGGTCGGTATCACAAAAGCCTAAGGGCCCGACGATTTCATTCATTCCCTTTTCAAGGGCATAAGCCTTAACGGCGGCAATCAGCGCCTCAAAAACCTCACTGTCGTTGATGGCGTCAATGCGCGAGAATCGCATCTGCTTTTTGCCTGTTTTTTCGTTGTATGCTTTATTAAAAATAGCGGCGATTCTGCCAACGGTTTCTCCCTTTTCGTTTTTGGCTAAAAACAATTTGCTTTCGCAAAACTCATACGCGCCGTTTTTTTTCGGGTTAAAGGTATCCATTTCCTCCTGGAGCAGGATAGGGGTATAATAAGGATTGTTTTTGTAAAGTCTTAAAGGATACATAAAAAATTCCTTAAAGTCCTTACGCGAAGTGACTTCGTAAACTGTAACCATAAGTACCTCGTATTTCAATCATGCGGCATAAACCGTATTTTTACCATTATACCACGATTGGGCTGATTTGTAAATCAATAACTCCCCGAAATCAAAAATTGTCCAATAAGTGTGCGCCCGTTTGCTACACAAAGCTGAATATTTACCCTTTTTCCGTGCAAAACGGTATACCCAAACAGATACGGCGAATAGGCGTAAACGGTGAACATTCCCTCGGTAACCGCGGTATAGCGCACGGAGGCGCGCAAAGCCCGAAGCGCGTCAGAAAGAGGCAGGGAAGAGTCTACCGTAAACGATTTTTGGCTGAGCGAAAGAGCCGCCGCGTCAAAAAAGGAGGGGACTCCCTCATAGCTTTTTTGCATACGGTGGTCGTAAGCAATAATCTTGCTTTGGGTGACGGCGGCATAAATGGGCAGACTGCTAAGCGCACCCACCGCAAGCAGGCAAAGTAGCATTGCAACAACAGAAATCATTCTTTTCATGCAGTGAATTATTCCTGAACGCCGAATTTTTATACCTGTAATTTTTTGTCGGAATTTGTCGAAAGCTGTAAGGTAACCTGCAAAATGCTTTTTCTTTGGTATTGATGAAAATAAGAATAAATACCAAAATATACCAAAATAGTAGAATCTGCTTATAAAAAACTGATATCAACAGTTGATAAAATGCAAACTACTCGTGTAATGCAAGAAAAGTGAAAAAATACGAACTTTTTTTTGCAAAACCCCTTGACAAGCACCGTGTGCGGTGGTATAATAAAACAAACAGATCACAAACTGTTTGTTACTTCATCTATGGGAGGGCTACTCCAATGGGAAGCTTTATTTGATTTTTAGTATCTTTTGCACTCTTATTTGTTTTCAAAAATAAAAAGGAGAAAAGAGTATGAACAAAAAATTGAATATCATTTTGTCTTTGGTTATGGCAGTAGCAATTATTGCGGTAAGCGGTGTAGCATACAGCGATAAAAAGGTAGCCTCCGCAGATATCGGTACATACGATTTGTATTGCTTCAGCGACGGAGGCGTATTGCAGGGGTATGTAAATCAACTGATAACGAATGAGGTTATCGACACTTACGTGATGAATCCCTGCTACCCCAGTGCGCCCTCTTCAAGTTATGACTTCTGGGACTATATCGACGATATCTATGACGATATGGAAGTGCAATCCATTGAAAATGCACTCATCATTTTTGAAATCAGCAAAGCCTTTCCCGTTGAAGCAACCGATACGGGGGGCTTGATTCTTCCGCAAAAGCTGGAGACTCTGTTTGGTGCTTGGTATGAAAATGGCTGCAGCATTATGTTCATTTCGGGAACAACCGAATCCAGATTTATACCTTATAATGGTTTTCTCGATTACGTCACCATTCAGGTCGATATGGATTTAGAAACGCTTTGGGCATCGAATGTTTTGTGTCAGATGCAATCAGCCTGTGAAGAGGGAAGGATTCAATACGCCACAATGATTATGGATGCCTTTGTGTCGGTAAATTTGCAGTATGAATCTGACGGAGTGAATTTCGCTGATAATTGGTTCTTTTACAATTATGTGGTACCGCATTTCAAAATCACGTATTATGATGTATTGTACAACAATCCCAGTTATACTATGAGAGAGTTCTTTGAGGATTATGGGATAAAGGTGTTGAAGCATTTGCCGGGCAGTATTCCTTCGGTAGAACCCATAACCCTGGAGCAACAATACTTTAAGGATCTTATGAGCAATGAGGATATTCAGTTTTTATCCGATTCAGAGGATGTAATTGATGCATATAATAATGACGTAACTGTGGCTTTGGGCTCTTCCTATTACGGTGCGGTACATGGCTTATATTGGGAAGAGATTATGTTGCAGATGCGTGAGTTTTATACCGATTTCCCGATATATATGCATAATCCCAACGCAACGCTATATCAAAGCAGTATAAGCAATGATTTTTATCGCGTTGGACCGTTTCTATCCATCTACAGTTGCATTTTGGATTTTGTAACGAACGAAGAGCTGGCGGAATATCATAATTTGCCTGAAAGCAGATGTGCAATCTCCTATTTGCCGATGGGGTTTGGTCCGAATGGTTGGATACTTTCATGTTTCGATGCATTAGAGGAATTGTATGGTTCGTATTCCGGTGGTATGATCGTAGGAGAAGCAGAAATCGCCAATTCCTTTACTCTTTATGGCTCTACTGCAAGTTTAAGCTTTTTGCACACTTGGTAGTAATACATAAGAGATAGTGAGGGAGTGGGCATAATGCCCACTCCCATATTAAAAAGGAGGTAATAAAATGACAAAAAAACATAAAAGAATCCTTGTTCTCTTTGTTTTACTTGGGCTCGTTATGTGTTTTACCGCTTTTAGCTTGATCTTAATCAATTATTTTCAGCCTCCGGAAACGCCTAAAAATCTGAAAGTAGAAAACGAAGTGTTGTTTTGGGATGCCGTGCCCCGCGCAAGCGTATATGAGATAGATATCGACGGAGCAATTTTTGAATCAAAGGAAAACCAGCTGTCATTGCTTCCAATGATAGATAGTTATAAAACATATTCCATTCAGGTTTCTGCTGAAGGAAAAAACAAGAGGTATTCCGATTGGTCAGAGCCATATACCTATGAGGTGGTCGAGCCGGATGGCTTCTATGAAAGTCTTGGTTTGTTTTACGATAACGATATGGTTACGCTGACGTCAGTAGGAAATCCTAAGGGTAAGATCATTATTCCTTCTATGATCAATGGGATCGTTGTAGAACAAATAGGATTTGAGGCTTTTAAGGGGCGTTCAGGAATAACAAGTCTTTACGTCCCTTCGACTGTGAAATCGATAAAGGGGTACGCATTTGAGTACTGTTATGGATTGCAGCGCGTATATCTGGATTCAGTTGAGGAAATGGAAGGAGGCGTCTTTGATCGATGCACAAGCTTAGAGTATGCGTTTGTCGGAAATTGTAAGGATATACCCGGATATTGTTTTAAGAGTTGTGAAAAATTGAGACAAGCGGAAGGAAGGTATGCGTTTCAGTCGTTAGGTAGAGGTGCATTTTTTAACTGTGATTCATTGACGTCGTTTCATGCTTCTGCTCAGCTTCATAATATAAAATATGAGGTATTTGCTTGTTGTAAAAATCTCCGCACGCTGACTGTAGATGCGGCGAATCCCATTTACAGGTCAGAGGGTAATTGTATCATCCGCAAGGAGGATAATGCCGTTGTGCAGGGCTGTGAGGGCAGCGTGATTCCCAAAGGAGTTACGGCTATCGATCCTTGTGCTTTTTATGGCGTAGAATTAGAGAGGGTGGTGATACCCGACGGGGTTGTCTCCATTGGTCGAAATGCCTTTATGAGTGCAAGCTTGGAACAGGTGGTGATACCTGAGGGGATAAAGAGTATTGAGCCCGGAACGTTTGATAATTGTCAGAGGTTGACCGACGTGCAGCTACCAAATGGCTTAGAAGCAATCGGAGAGT